>DASWMM010000077.1:0-5399 GCA_036399755.1 Allosphingosinicella sp. | reverse complement strand
CGGTGCAAAAGTGCCGGCTCCTTCTTATCATTCTACGTCTTCGACGGACACGACCGCTTGCTGCAGACCCAGTTCCCGTCAGCCACCAAGGGTGCCGGGGCCAGCAACAGCGCGGACTATGAGCAGCTCGGCTATGATGCTGGTTCCAACGTCACCAGCTTCCGCAACCGCGCCAACGAGCCGATCGGGTTCACATTCGACGCGCTGAACCGGATGACACTGAAGGACCTGCCGGGCTCGGAGCCGACGTGACTTATACATACGACGTCGCCGGACGGATGACGAGCGCATCGCGGACCGGCAACGCGCTGAGCTTCACCTACGGCGCTTGGCCGCAACCTGACGCAGACCGGCCCGCACGGCACGCTCACCTCGGCCTTCGACCTGGTCGGACGGCGGCTGCGGATCACCCATCCGGACGGTTTCTACGTCACCCAGGATTATCTGGTCACCGGCGAGATGAAGTCGATCCGCGAGAACGGCGCCGCTTCGGGCGTTGGGGTGCTTGCGACCTTCGCTTATGACGATCTCGGCCGGCGAACGAGCCTGACGCGCGGCAACGGCACGAGCATGAGCTATAGCTATGATCCGGTGTCGCGGCTCGCCTCCCTCGTGGACAACCCCGCCGGCACGACGCACGATCTGACGCTGGGCTTCGGCTACAACCCGGCCGGGCAGATCACGACCAACACGCGCTCCAACGACCTGTTTGCGTGGACCGGACACGGCACCGGCACGACCGCTTCGACCGCCAACGGCCTCAGCCAGCTCGCGTCGATCGGCGGGACGAACACCGCGCACGACGCGCGCGGCAACATAACGGCGGACGGGCTCGGCAAGACGTTCGGATATTCGTCCGAGAACCTGCTGACGGGCGCGTCAGGTGGCGTGACGCTGGCCTACGACCCGGGGCTGCGGCTCTACCCGGTGGCCGGGGCAGCGACGACGAAGTTTGCGTATGACGGTGCGGACCTGATCGCCGAGTACAACGTCTCAAACGCCTTGCAGCGGCGCTTCGTGCATGGCCCTTCGGTGGACGAGCCCCTGGTCTGGTACGAAGGCTCCGGCACGGCCGACCGCCGCTTCCTCCACGCCGACGAGCGCGGCTCGGTGGTCGCGGTGAGCGACGGCACCGGCGCCGTCATCAACGTCAACACCTACGACGAATACGGCAAGCCGGGAGCCGGCAACGTCGGGAGGTTCCAGTACACAGGCCAGAAGTGAATCGCCGAGCCAGGCCTCTACGACTTCAAGGCGGGCATGTACCATCCGAGCCTCGGCCGGTTCTTGCAATCCGATCCCATCGGCTACGGCGACGGCATGAACATATATGCCTATGTGGATGGCGATCCGGTCAACTTTACCCCTTTGGCCTGGGCGGGACACGTGCCGGCGACGACTGCGGCACTGAAGATGATCCATGCGAAGTAACCGTGACCGGAACGCGCCTTCCTGATGGCACAACCGGCCCCAGGAGAGGCGGTATCGAGTTTACAGGCCGAGGGGGGGGTCCAGACCGACTGATCCCCGGCAGGCGCCTGCCCAGCAAATAAAGAATTGCAGAACAAATGCATCTACTAACCGCGCGTTACGCGACCCCGACGTTCAGCGCACGCGCCGGCTCCCTGTTCGAACTGAAGCATAGGTGCCGGTCCGATGCCCGTCGAGGCGGGCCGACCGCACGATCGGCCGACCGGGAACACGCTATCGGAGAAACGGCTTCACAGCGGCGGAGTGATGTGAACAATATTCGGACCGGAGGCGCCGCGGCACGACCAGATCACCGATCGGCCGACCGGATCGGGACGGGTTCACGCCTGGGGCCGCACGCTGTTCACGCCTGGCCGAGGATTTCCGCAAGCGTCACCGGGCGCCATTGCCGTGCATCGACGCCGACGTCGTGCTGGCGGGGGATGGGCTTCAAGCGGCCGTGGCTGTGGCCGTGGAGGTTGAGGGCGCCGCGGTGCTGGCCGTTCCAGGAGCGGAAGGGGTAGTGGCAGAGGATCAGCTTCCTGCCGTCCTGCTCGAGCTCGATGTAGTCGTGGACGCTTGCCCAGCCGGGCGCGGCGAGGGTGGCGGGTGGATCGTTGTTGCCGCGGATGAGGTGCTTGGTGCCGTGAAGTCGGGCGAGCAAGGCGGGCACCTCGGCGGGCTTGCGGGCGACATCGCCGAGGTGCCAGACTTCGTCTTCGGCCGCGACGGCGGCGTTCCAGGCGGCCACCAGCGTTTCGTCCATCGCGGCCGTGGAGGCGAAGGGGCGTTTCCAGATGTTGAGGGTGCGGTGATCGCCGAAATGGCTGTCGCCGGTGAAGAAAGTGGCCATTGCGGGTGAAACGCGGGAGGGGCGCGTGCGGTGCCCTCCCCTGCTCGTCCCCGGTTATTCGGCGCGATCGACCGAGTTGAAGAAGCTGTCGATGCGGGGCGGCGGTGCGTCGCTCTTGCGGGGCCGCGGGGGCGGCGCGGCGGCAGGCTCGGGCGGCGCGGCGGGGGTTTCAGCGAGCACCGGCGGAAGCGGCAAGTCCGGCCCCTCCGGAACCGGCGCCGCGGCGGCGGCGGAGTTGGCGGCGGCGCTTTGCAGGCGGGGGCCGAGGCGCTGCAGCTCTTCGGGCGTCGCACACCAGCGGATCCAGGCGTCCGCCATGAAATCGTCGGGGTCTTCCCAGTCGATAACGGCGGCTTCGGCAACCACGGCGAGGCCGTCCGGCGTGACCACGAAGGGACGGAAGACGCCCGCGAGCGGGCTCTTGCCGGCGGTGGCGACTTCGCCGCACGCCGAGCCGCCGGTGCCGGGGCGGAGCGCGCGATACTGGGCGTCCGCCGCGCCGGGGAGCGCGACGGCCATGGCGCGGACCACCCTGGCCTGGAGGAGAGCGGGGTCTTCGCCGGCGGCAAGCACCGGCGTGGCGGCGTTGGGGAGCTCGGCCGTGGGCTCGGCGAACTCCTCGCCTTCTCCGTCCTTGGAGCCGCAGGCGGTGGCGAAAAGCAGGAGAATCGGGAGGAGCGTCTTCATGGCGGCGACTTTGACGGCTACGGGGGCTTGTGAAAAGGTCCCGCCGCGGGTGAGATGGGCCGGACGTTGAAAGGAATCGAACATCGTGCGCCCTGTTCTGCTGCTTCTCTCCTGCCTGACGCTCGGCGGCTGCGCCGGTTATGCGGCCGATTACCTGAAGCCGAAGGGCAAGCTGATCGCGCCCCACCTCGCCCGCTACGGCTTCACCGGGCCGCAGGGCGAGTGCGTGGAAGCGCAGCTTACCGAGAGCCTGAGCGTGTGGCAGCTGCGCCAGCTTGGCGACCTTGCCGGCCGGTTGCAGACCGGGGGCAACAATCCCGCGTCGCTGGGCGCGCGCGAATTCCTGTCGGTCGCGGGGCTGGTGGAGGACGCGAAGGTGAAGCCGGAGGCGGTGAAGGCGCTGGCCGCGTGTGACGTTGGCGCGGCGCAGGTGGCGGCCGCGGCGCCTTCATCGGTGCCGGCGCCGGCGGGTTCAGGACCGACGCCTGTGCAGCCGGCGGCCCCGGGCACGGCGCCGCTGGCGGCGGCAGGACCGACGCCTTTGTGGGTGAACCTGGGCGCGGCGCGGACGGGCCAGGGGATTGCGGTCGATGCGGTAAGCGTCAGCCGCGGGCCGAGCTGGCGCCAGGCCTGGTTCCGGCTGCTCAACACCGATCAATCGGATGTCGGCGATGTCGGCTACCTGCTGCGCATCGACTGCCCGGCGAAGACGATCACCGCCCATTCCGGCCGCAAATATGCGCCGGACGGATCGCTTGCCGAGCAGAAGGACTATCCCGCGCCGGAAGGGCCGATGGGGATCGAGCCGGGGACCGTGATCGAAGTCGCCTACCACGCTTTGTGCGACGATCCTCGGTGATCGGCCGCGCTGATCGGCTCCCAGGCTAAGCGGCCTCAGCGCAGGCGGTAGAAGCCGGCAAGGCGGTCGAGCGCCAAGGTCAGGACCAGTTTGCCCGCGCGGGCGGGCCAGCCGAGCGCTTGTTCGGCATCGCGCATCGCCTCGCCGGAGCAGACCACCCGCCACAGGATGTCGGTGAGGCCCGGGCCGACCTCCGCGACGGCGGCGTCGAAGCGGCGCCGGGCGGCGATCTGGGCCGTGGTGGGATCGCTGGGCGTCGGCGCGCCGCGGGCGGTGCGGGAGCTGGGCGTGCCGTCGTAATCCATCGTGACCCGGGGGGCGAGCTGGGCGCGTTCCCAATCGGCGCGGAGCTGTTCGCCGGCGGCGAACTGGCGTTCGCTGAGGTGGCCGCGGGCGAGCAGCCAGCCGAGCGGCGATTCGGCGAGGTTCTTGACCACCGAGCGGGAGACCTTGCGGATCCTGCGGCTGCGGACCGGGCGGTAGGCGGCTGCGGCGGCGCCCCCCTGCCCGTCCCGCTCCTGCCCGTCCTGCGGCGGCGCCACGTCCGCAAGCAGCCTGTCACCAACCCGTTTCGCCTTCATTTCACGTCCCTTCGAATCACTTCGGGAACGGCTTGCCACCGGCGCCGGCATGTAGGAAAGTGAATAACCACATTGGTTAGGAGAGCGCGTTCGTGATTACCCGCATCCGTGAAGTCCGGCGCGCCAGGCGCATGACCCTGCAGGACGTGGCCGACCGCTGCGATCCGCCGACCACGCCGCAAACCGTTGGCCGGCTGGAAACCGGCATGCGCACCGTTTCGATGGGGTGGCTGAACCGGATCGCCGGCGCGCTGGGGGTCGACGCCACCGATCTGGTGACGGTGCCGGACCGCGGCAACGTGCCTGTCGCGGCGGTGCTTCACCACAATGGCGCGCAGGCGCCGCGCCGGACGGACGTGTCGCTGATCCCGCAGGCGGACGAGGAAACGATCGCCATTCAGGTTCAATCCGGCGTCGGCGAGTATCGGGCGGGCGACGAAATCTGGCTGGAGAAACTGGAGCCGGCGGGGTTCGGCGGGGCGATGAACCGGGACGTGCTGGTGCCGCGTTCGGGCGGGCGGTTCATCTTCGGGCGGCTGATCGGGCGCGACGGCGGCAAGCTCCACATCCTGCCGCTGGGCGCGGGGATGCGGCAGGTGGTGGTCGGCGATCCACCCTGGGCCGCGGTCGCGTCGCGGCTCATTCGGGCGTTGTGAGCCCCCGCCTCGGCGCGCGCGCATGTGCGCGTGCGCGCGTGCTTCTGGACGCAAGGCGCGCGGGCGCGTAAAAGCCAAGCGGGCAAAGGACATTCCAGATCATGCAAATTTTCCGCCGGGGCCTTGCGGCCGCCGCTCTCCTCGCCGTTGCGCCGGCCGTCAGCGCCGTTGCCGCCCAGGCGCCTGCAACGACCCAGGCGCAACCGGCTCCGGCACCCGCACCGGCGCGGACCCAGGGCCCGCCTCCCGCGACCGGCGGCGTCGGGCCGGCCGAGCTTCGCAACTTCACCCTG
>DASWMM010000076.1:0-8025 GCA_036399755.1 Allosphingosinicella sp. | reverse complement strand
AAATGGCCGAAGCCGCCGCCGACGAACGGCCCGCTACCCATCTGCCAGAACAGCCAGGACAGGCACTCCGCCCGCGCCGCGCCGCCTTCCGGAAGAAGCGCGCCGAACTTCTCGGCGAGGTAGACCAGGATGGCGCCCGATTCGAACACGCGCACCGGCTCCGGCCCGCTGCGGTCGAGCAAGGCCGGAATCTTGGAGTTCGGGTTGACCGAGACGAAGCCGCTGCCGAACTGGTCCCCCTCCATGATCTTGATCAGCCAGGCGTCATACTCCGCGCCCATGTGGCCGAGGGCGAGCAGCTCTTCGAGCATAATCGTCGCCTTCACCCCGTTGGGCGTGGCAAGCGAATAAAGCTGCAGCGGGTGGCGACCGACCGGCAGTTCCTGGTCGTGAGTCGGGCCGCTGATCGGGCGATTGATGCTCGCGAACCGCCCGCCGCTCTCCGCGTCCGGAGTCCAGACCTTGGGTGGAGTGTAGTCGCTGCTGTCCGTCATGAGGGCCTCGCGTGGCAGGAGTGAAGCGCTTCGGAATGCGCCGCCTTTAGCGGGTGTCAGGTGGTGCGGGGTGCGCTAGACCGCAAGCCATGCGCACTTTCCTCCTCCCGCTCCTCGCCCTCCTCGCTGCCCTCCCCGCCCCGGCCGCCGCGCAGGAGCCCCAGGCCATCCTGCTCCGCCCCGCGCGCGTGTTCGACGGCGTCGATCCGCGGCCCCACGAAGGCTGGTCGGTGCTGGTCCGCGGCGACAGGATCGAAGCGGCGGGGCCGAACCTTGCGGCGCCCGCCGGTGCGAAGGTGATCGACCTGCCCGGCACCACCCTGATGCCCGGCATGATCGAGGGCCACTCGCACCTCTTCCTCCACCCGTACAACGAGACGAGCTGGGACGATCAGGTCTTGAAGGAGCCGGAAGCGCTGCGCACCGCCCGGGCGGTGAACCACGCCCGTGCCACCCTGCACGCCGGCTTCACCACGGTGCGCGATCTCGGCACCGAGGGCGCCGGCTATGCCGATGTCGGCCTCAAGCAGGCGATCGAGCAGGGCATCGTCGAAGGTCCGCGCATGCAGATCGCAACCCGCGCGCTTGTCGCCACCGGCAGCTACGGGCCGAAGAGCGCTGATCCCGACTTCCCGATCCTCGGCGCCGAAGCCGCCGATGGCGACCGCCTGGTCACCGCCGTCCGCCACCAGATCGGCGCGGGCGCGGACGTGGTGAAATTCTATGGCGACTATCGCTGGCGGCCGGGCGAGGACAGCCAGCCGACCTACACGGAAGGCGAACTGCGCGCCGCGATGGAGGCCGCCCACTCGGCCGGCCGCAAGGTCGCCGTCCACGCCAGCACGCCAGAGGCAATGCGCCGCGCCATCATGGCGGGCGCCGACACGATCGAGCACGGCAATGGCGGCACGGCCGAAATCTTCCGGTTGATGAAGCAAAAGGGGGTGGCGCTGTGCCCCACCCTCGCCGCCACCGACGCGATCTCCCGTTATCGCGGGTGGAACGGCCAGGCGCCGGAACCCGCCGCCGTCGCCGAGAAGCGCAAAAGCTTCGCGGCGGCACTCGCTGCGGGCGTGCCGATGTGCATGGGCGGCGATGTTGGCGTTTACCCGCACGGCGAGAACGCCCGCGAGATGGAGCTGATGGCCGCCTACGGCATGAAACCCTCGGCGGTGCTGATCGCGGCGACCAGCGGCAATGCGCGCTTGTTCGGCCTGGAGGGCAAGCTTGGCGCGGTGAAGAGCGGGCTGCTTGCCGATCTGGTTGCCGTGGAAGGCGATCCCACCCGCGACATCGCCGCGGTGCGCCGAGTGCGGTTCGTGATGAAGAACGGGAAAGCCGTCGACGGCTATTGAGCCGCCGCCGCAAGCGCTTCGCGGACGCGGGCAAGCGCAAGCTCCACCGGCTCCCCCTCCCCCATCAGCGCGAACGAGCCGTTGAGCGCGAAGGCGCAATGGCCGTGCACCGTCGCGACCAGCGAGCGCGCCAGCCGGGGCGCCGCCTCGCGGCGTCCTTCGGGCAGCGCCGCCGCCACTTCCGCCGCGACGGTCTCGGTCAAGCCCCCGCGCAGCCGGTCCTCCTCCTCGGGCATCTCCATGCCAGCGGGGAGGCGATGGTCGTAGATCGCCATCCACAGGTTCGAATTCTCGCGCGCAAAGGCGAAATAGCCTTCCACCAGCGCACGGATCCGGTCGCCGCCCTCTACCGCCGCGAGCCGCGCCCGAAGCGCCTCACTCCACAACACAAAGGTGCGGCTGTTGATCGCCAGGATCAGCCGATCGAGCGTGCCGAACACATTGTAGAGCGTGCCGATCGAATAGCCGATCCGCTTCGCCACCTCTCGGGCCGAGAAGCGCGCGAAGCCAACTTCCGCCATCTGCCGATGCCCTTCCGCCAGGATCATTTCGGTAAGCTCAGCGCGGCTATGGTCGGATCGTCTGCCCATCGGCACTGCCTAGACATTAAATTGAACAGTGTCGAATAATTTAATTGAACACCGCTCATTTGGCGCCTACACACCTCGTCCTCGACTCGCTTTCCAAGGAACAAACGCCCGTGTCCGCACCCGATCTCTCCCTGCTCGGCAAGCGCCGCTTCGGTCCGCTCTTTGCGGTTCAGTTCCTCGGCGCCTTCAACGACAACCTCCTGAAGTTCGCGCTCCTGTTCCTCGCAAACTTCGGCCTCTACGCCGCCGATCCGGCGCGCGCCGAGATGCTCGCCACCGTCGCCACCGGCTTGTTCATCCTGCCCTATTTCCTGTTCTCCGCGCTTGCCGGCCAGATTGCCGACGCCTGGGACAAGGCGAAGCTGGTCCGCGCCGTGAAGCTTGCCGAAATCGGCATCATGGCCCTGGCGCTCACCGGCTTCTGGGTCGAGTCGGTGCCCCTGCTCCTCGCCAGCCTGTTCCTGATGGGCCTCCATTCGACCCTCTTCGGACCGGTTAAATATTCGATCCTGCCGCAGCACCTGCGTGAGGGCGAGATCATGGGCGGCACCGGCCTGATCGAAGCCGGCACCTTCCTTGCCATCCTCGGCGGCCAGCTCCTCGGGGGCATCATCCCGCCGTGGGAGGCGGGGCTCGTCGCCACCGGCCTCGCCATTTTCGGCTTCCTGATCAGCCTCGCCGTGCCGACCGCCCCGGCCACCGCGCCGGGGCTCAAGGTCGACACCAACATCTTCCGCTCGACCTGGCACATCCTCAAGGCGGCGAAGCATGGCCGCGGCGTCTGGCTGTCGATCCTCGGCATCAGCTGGTTCTTCTCGGTCGGCGCCGTCCTCCTTTCCGAGTTCGCGCCGCTCGTCGGCAACGTACTTGGCGGCCGCCAGGAGGTCGCCACCCTGTTCCTGCTCGTCTTCTCCCTCAGCGTCGCGCTCGGCTCGGTGGTCGTGAACAAGCTGCTCAGGGGCGAAGTCTCCGCCCGTTACGTGCCGATCTCGGCCCTGTTCCTCGCCGGCTTCATGATCGACCTGTGGCTTTCGACCAAGGCCTACGTCCCCGCCGCGGCCCCCGCCACCGTCGGCGAATTCGTGGCGAGCGCGGGGAGCTGGCGCATCCTCATTGACCTTGCCGGCATCGCCTTTGCCGGAGGCATGTTCATCGTGCCCCTCTACGCCATCCTCCAGATCCATAGCCCGGCCGGCGAGCGCTCGCGCACCATCGCCGCCAACAACATCGTCAACGCGGCCGTCACGGTCGCGATGGTCGGCGTGCTGGCGGCTTTGCTGGCCCGGGGCGTCACCATCCCGGCGATTATCGCCATCCTGGGCTTCGCGACCCTTGCCGTCGCCCTCATCTCCTGCTGGCTGCTGCCGGAGACGCTGATCAAGAGCATGATCCGCGGAACCTTGCGCCTCCTTTACCGCGTCGAAGTTGCCGGCACCGAGAACATGCCCCTGCCTGGCGAGCGCGCGGTGGTGGTGGTCAACCACGTCTCCTTCCTCGACGGCCTGCTGCTTGCCGCCTTTCTCCCCGGCAAGCCGACCTTCGCCGTCCACAGCGCCATCGCCAAGGCCTGGTGGGTGCGCCCCTTCCTGGGCCTGTTCGACGCCTTCCCGGTCGATCCGACCAACCCGATGTCGGCCAAGGCCATGGTCCGCGCGGTCAAGGAAGGCCGCACCCTGGTGATCTTCCCGGAAGGCCGGATCACCGTCACCGGCGCGCTGATGAAGGTGTTCGACGGCCCCGGCATGGTCGCCGGCAAGGCCGACGCGCCGATCGTCCCGGTGCGCATCGACGGCGCCCAATACACGCCATTCTCCCGCCTGCGCGGCAAGGTGCGGCTGCGGACGTTTCCAAAGATCCGCCTCACCGTGCTGCCGCCGCGCCGCTTCGCCATCGAGGGCGAGATGAGCGCCCGCGCCCGCCGGGCCCTGGCCGGGCGCCGCCTGTACGACGAGATGAGCGAAATGATCTTCGCCACCTCGCAGACCGAGCAGACCCTGTTCGAAGCCCTGCTCGACGCGCAGCACATCCACGGCCGCGGTGCAAAGGTGCTGGAGGACATCAAGCGCCAGCCGCTGAGCTACGGCCGCCTGGTGACGGGCAGCTTCGCCCTCGGCCATGCCCTTGCCGCCGCGACGAAGCGGGGCGAGAATGTCGGTGTCCTGCTCCCCAACGTCTCCGGCGTTGCGGTAACCTTCTTCGGTCTTAACGCTTACGGCCGTGTGCCGGCGATGCTCAACTACACGGCGGGCCTCGCCAACCTCAAAGCCGCCTGCACCGCCGCGCAGGTGCGCACGGTCGTCACCGCCCGCGCCTTCATCGACCAGGCGAAGCTCGGCGACGTGGTGCGTGGCCTCGAGGCGGAGGGCATCCGAACTCTTTGGCTGGAAGACCTCGCCGCCACTATCGGGACTGGCTCCAAACTGCGCGCCGCCCTCGCCGCCCGCTTTGGCCGCACCACGCACCGCCGCCTGCGCATCTCGCCCGACGAAGCGGCGGTGATCCTGTTCACCAGCGGCTCGGAAGGCCTGCCCAAGGGCGTTGTCCTCACCCACCGCAACCTGCTCGCCAATTGCCGTCAGCTTTCCGCCCGGATCGACTTCAACGCCTCGGACGTGGTGCTCAATGCCCTGCCAGTCTTCCACAGCTTCGGCCTGACCGGCGGCACCCTGCTGCCCTTGCTCAGCGGGGTGAAGACTTTGCTCTACCCGAGCCCGCTCCACTACCGGATCGTGCCGGCGCTTGCTTATGATGCAAACGCCACCATCCTGTTCGGCACCGACACCTTCCTCGCCGGCTACGCCCGAATGGCGCACGCTTACGATTTTTATTCGCTGCGCTACATCTTCGCCGGCGCCGAACGGGTGCGGGACGAGACCCGCGCAGCCTACTCCGACAAGTTCGGCCTGCGCATCCTCGAAGGCTATGGCGCAACCGAGGCGGGGCCGGTGATCGCCGTCAACACGCCGATGCACTATCGCGCCGGCACCGTCGGCCGCCTCCTGCCCGGCATCGAGACCCGGCTGGAGGCGGTGCCCGGCATCGACTCCGGCGCGCGCCTCTCGATCCGCGGCCCCAACATCATGGCCGGCTACCTCAAGCACGACGCGCCGGGCGTCCTCCAGCCACCTGAAGGCGGCTGGCACGACACCGGCGACATAGTCGCGATCGACGCGGAAGGCTTTATCGCCATCAAGGGCCGCGCCAAGCGTTTCGCCAAGATCGGCGGCGAGATGGTCTCCCTCCCTGCGGTCGAAGGCTATGCGGCGGCGCTCTGGCCGGACGCGGACCACGCGGTCGTCACCCGCCCCGATCCGCGCAAGGGCGAACGGCTCGTCCTGTTCACCACCTGCCGCCAAGCCGATGCGAGGGCGCTGCAAACCTGGGCACGCGCCAACGGCATCCCCGAATTGATGGTGCCGCGCGACATCCGGGTCGTCGAAGCCCTGCCCGTGCTCGGCACCGGCAAGCTCGACTACGTGACGATGAGCGCCACCGCTTCACCGGAGCGCGAGAAGGTGGTGGCTTAATCTCCGATTTTGGGCGGCAGCGGGAAGAGGGTGACGAAGCGCTCGGCAAGCGCCCGGTCGCCCTCCACCTTCAGCGCCCCCTGCGCCTCCAGCGCGGGGATCGGTACCCCGCCGTAAACCGCGCCGGCGATCACGGGCGGGGCGCCGGTGAAGACCAGGTCGGCGCCGGCCACATTATCCCGCTCCACCTCTACCGCCCCGCTTGCGATGGTCAGCAGATACGCCTCGCGCCCCAGCCGAAGCCCGATCCGCGCCTCCATCCCTTCGATGCGGACCGGATCGACCATCGTCCGGAACGAGGTCAGCAGCGACACGGCGCTCAACGGCAGCGTCGGATCGTGGCTCGGCGAGCGCGTCGCCCAGCGGCCGAGCACCTGAAAGATCGGCTCGCTTTCATAGCCCCACGGAGTCAGCTCATAGACCTGGGTGGAGGCCGGCGGCGGCAGCTTGCGCTTCACCAGCACGCCGGCCGCTTCCAGCCCCTCCAGCCGCTGGGTCAGCACGTTGGCGCTGATCCCCGGCAGATCGGCGCGCAGGTCGCTGAACCGCTTCGGCCCAAGCAGCAGCTCGCGCATCACCAGCAGCGCCCAGCGCTCCCCGACGAGGTCAAGCGCATGCGCCGCGCCGCACGCATCGCCGTAGCTGCGGGGGGCCTTGGTTGCTTTTTCTAACGACATGGTTGCTTTTTATAACTCAGGCGGGCATCAACGTCAAACAGATGATTCGCACCAGGGAACGAAACCGATGGCCAAGATGATCTTCATGAACCTGCCCGTGACCGACCTCGCCCGGTCGCTCGCTTTCTACAAGGAGCTCGGCGCGGTTCAGAACCCGCAGTTCAGCGACGACACCGCGGCGATGGTGAGCTTTTCCGAAGCAATCAACGTGATGCTCCTCACCCATGACAAGTTCCGCATGTTCACCGATAAGGCGATCGGCGATCCGCACACCTCCGTGCAGGTGCTGCTCGCGCTTAGCCTGGACAGCCGCGAGGCGGTGGACGAGATCACCGAAAAGGCGCTCGCCGCCGGCGGCCGCGAAGTGCACCCGCCGGAAGACCATGGCTGGATGTACAGCCGCGCCTTCGACGATCCCGACGGCCACGGCTGGGGACCGATGTGGATGGACGCCGCCGCGGCCGCCGAAGCGATGGCGAACTGCTGATTGCCCCACCGCAACCCGCTATCCAGATTCAGTCCTCTCGTTGTGGAGTCAGAGTCCATGTCCGACACCGTCCCGGCCCAGGAAAGCCGCAACACCCACGGCAGCTTCATCTGGTATGAACTGCTCACCCCCGATCCCGATGCCTCGGCCGCCTTCTACGGCCACGTCGTCGGCTGGACGGCCGCGGCCGCCGGCCAGCCGGGCGTCGACTACCGGCTCTTCTCAGCCGCCGGCAGCCCGGTCGCCGGGCACATGAAGCTCCCGGACGGCGCCGAGCAGGCCGGCATGCGGCCCGGCTGGATCGGCTATATCGGGGTCGATGATGTCGACGCGGCGGTGGCCGACATCGAAGCCGCGGGCGGCAAGGTGCACATGCCGGCGATGGACATGCCGGGCGTCGGCCGCATGGCGCTGGTCGCTGATCCGCAGGGCGTCCCTTTCTACGTCATGCGCGGCGCCAGCGATCAGGCAAGCGGCTCGTTTGATTGGATAAAAGCCGGCCATTGCAGCTGGAACGAGCTTTCCACGCCCGACCAGGACGGCGCCCTCGATTTCTACACAGCGCAGTTCGGCTGGGAGGCAGGCGACGTGATGCCGATGGGCGAGATGGGCGGCTACCAGTTCATCAACCATAATGGCGAGATGATCGGCGCCATGATGACCAATCCACCAGGGCAACCGGCAGGCTGGAAGTTCGCCTTTGGAGTGCGCGACATCGACGAAGCCGCCGCAAAGATCGCCGCGGCGGGCGGCGTCGTTCATCACGGCCCCGTTGAAGTGCCGAACGGCGACCGGGTTGTCATGGCCACCGACCCGCAAGGCGCCGCCTTCATCGTCGTCGGCCCGCGCGAAGCTTGAAACAGGAGAGAGAAATGACCGACCAATCCCTCGAGCT
>DASWMM010000075.1:0-17979 GCA_036399755.1 Allosphingosinicella sp. | reverse complement strand
CTGGAAGCTGGACCTCCTCGAGCGCCACATGGTCTGGGAACTCGACTTCCGCGAGGACGCCTTCGCGGCCCTCCGCACCGACCTCCACCGCCTGGCAAGCTGACGCTCCGCCTTTTGCTCCCTCTCCCCTGCGGGGAGAGGGCTGGGGAGAGAGGGTTCTGAGTCCGCAGCCCTCCGCAACCGTTCAACCTTACGCCGAACGCTCGCTCCGGCGCGCCTCGAGCAGGTGCGGCTTTCGATGGGCGGCCGCCGAGCAGCGGCGGCAAAGACGGGACAGGACGTTCGGCAACTCAGTTCAACGCGACGGCGTAAATTCTACGGGGACAGCCTTTGCCCAGCGCGCCGCTGAAGCGGGTCATGCCACTGCTGTTCAAAGGCACCTCGGCGCCGGTCAGGGTGGCGCGCGAGGGCAGCGCGATCGAACGGCCGTCCGGCAGATTGACCGCCCACGCTCCTCCCTCGCGCACGAGCCTGGTTCCGAACGGCCAAAGCGGAGTGGACGCCCCTCCGCGGCGTGTGAAGGCCACGCAATTCTTCTCAACAGCCACGTCGCCCATGGTCGGACCGAGCGGCAACAAGGCCTGCTTGAGTGCATTGACCGCGAGAAAAGGCGGCGGCTCCGCCCGCCGTGCCTCCGCCGGCCGAGAACCGGCCGGGGCCGCAACTTCGTTCTTTCGATCGCTATTGATCGTGGACCGATCCGGCGGCGAGGTTTGCTCGCTACAGGCCGCTAGGGTCAATGCCCCGGAGGTCACGAGAACGCGCAGCAGGATCGGCGGCAGGGTCATTTCGCAGCAACGGGCCGACACTCCGCCCTGTTCCAGGTCGCAATCTGGACCACTTCACCAAAGCCGAAGGGCACATCACCGCGCCCGCCTCCTCGAACGACGAGGCGCTCTACGACGCGCGATAGACTCCCAGGTCGCCGCGACGCCGCCGAACCGGCGGAACGCCCACCCCTGCCTTCTTTCTTCGCGCCCTTCGCGGCCTCGCGTGAAACAACCCTTCGTCCGCTGTTCGGGTGGATGCGTGCTTATGGTTCACGCGAAGACGCGAAGGTCGCGAAGAGGCCACAGCCCGCCTCCCCTTCTGCTCCGCGTCTCTGCGTGAAGCCCCTGCTTCTACTTGCCCTTCGACGCAGCTGGGGCGGGAGGGTTCGCCCGCTCCGCCTCGGCCACTGCGGTTTCGAGCTCCGCGATCGCCTGGGTGACGCGGTCGAAACGGGCGGCGATTTCGTCGGCCGGCGGGCAGCCCATGGACATGTTGCGGAGATCCAGAAAGCCGTTTCCCTGCACCAGGGCGGTGCGCTTTTCGCCGATCAGCGCCACCACCCGCAGCATGAGCCCGTGCAGGCGATCGCCTTCGGCCTTGTCGCGCGTGCTGTCCCGAGCGGGTTTGCAGGTGAACAGGGGGATGCCGATCACCCGCGCACCCACCGCCTCCAGCCGCGCCTCCATTGCCGCCAGCGTCGGGGAGGTCTGCGCGGGGATCTTGAACAACGGGCCGATCGGGGCCTGAGGCGCGGGCGTCGCGTTCGGTCTCAGATCGGGTGGCGGCGGTCCCCCTGAGGGCGCGGCCGACGGGACGGGCGCAAGCGCAAGTGCTGAGACGAGAAAACAGCTGTTCATTCAGGTGCTTTTCGCAGAGCGTCCGCACGGCGGCAAGGCGCCTGCGCGGAGGCACGAAGGCGCGGCAACCCCTTCCCTCTCCCTCTTCGCGGGAGAGGGCGACTCGCGCGGCAGCGCGAGCGGGGGGGGGGGCAGGAGCGTGGCGAAATCCGCCAACATCCCTCCCAACAATTGGCGCGCCTCCACATGCCGCCGCCGCCCTCGCCCGCCTCCGCGCCGCCAACCCCTTGCAAAGCCACGCTTCCGCCAAACTGGCACGGCTTATGCTCAGCACCCCGCATCAATGGGGCGACAAGCCCGATGCCAAGGGACGAACATCATGAGCAACGATCACGCCAACCTCATCCTCCGCGACGACACGGTGCTCGGCGTCTGCCAGGCGCTTGGCGAGGATTTCGGGATCAGCCCGGTCTGGCTGCGCGTGGCTGCCGCCACCTTGCTGCTGTGGAACCCGCAGGCGGTGATCGCCGGCTACTTCGCCGCGGGCGTCGTCGTCCTCGCCTCCCGCCTCCTCTTCCCCCGCCCCCGCCCCGCCAAGGCCACCGAAGCCGTCGAAGCGCCCGCCCCCGCGGTGGAGCCGGAGGAGCAGGTCGAACTCCCCCTCGCCGCCTGAGCGCCCGCACCCCACCACCTTTATCGTTCCCTAACAGCGCATAAACCTCGTTTTTACGCGGTTGATATAGGTCAAGCGCTTAGGGCGGCTCAGGTAGGGCACGCTTTGGAGTGGGAAAGCATATGGGGTCAGCATCGTTCGGGCTTGCGGAACGCGCATCGGCCCAGCCGGGACAGCTGTTGCTGGCCTCTGTCGGGGCGCATGGGTCGGCGAGCCAGGGCTGGCCGCGGGGCGCGGCGGCGCTTGGCGGCGAGCAGGGCGCGCGGGCGCTGACCGACGCGGTGCATTATCTTTGCACGCTGCACGGCCGCTACCCGGGCGTGATTGATCATGCCGCCTCCCGAATTACCGAGCCTGCCGGGCGCGCCTGGATCGCGCAGGCGACCTACGCCTTTGCCGGCGAGCGCGCTTACCTTGCGCGGCTCGCGGTTGCCGCCGGGCCGGTGCCGAGCACGCCCGGCGCCGCGTCGAGCGACTCGGCGATGCACACCCAGCGCCATGCCATTGAGATGCTTGCCCGGTCGGAACGCGGCGGCTGCGCGGTGGGTGCGGCGATGGCGGTGGTGCTCGATTGGGCGGACGTGCGGGTTGCGCTCGACGCCGCCGCGCGCCGCTTCGGGGTGGAGCCGCCGCCTTACCAGGCCGCCGATCTGACGGCGATCGCCGGGCTTGCCGACCAGCTTGCCGCCGCGCCGTCCGCGCAACGGGCGCTGCTGTTCGGGGCCGAGCAGATCTTGCTGCAGCATCGCGGTCTTTGGGAATTGCTTGAGACGCGCCACGGCGCCCGCGCCGCAGCTGCCGTCTAAGCGGGACCGCGTACGGTTCTGAGGAAGCCCATCGCCAGCATGACGAAGGCGCTGCCCAGCGACGCCCAGATCAGCGCCCGCGCCACCTCTTCGCTCCACCCGGACCAGAGCAAAGCCACCGTGGTCAGCGCCCAGAACAAGGCGAGAAGCGGCGGCCAGCGGCCGTAATCCACCGCCCGGAAGGGGTGGACGAAGTGCACCGGCGCGAAGGTGAACAGGGCGAAGAACACCACCGCCGCCGCGCCCACCAGCTCCCCCGGCTGACCAACATAGAGGTAGAAGGCGACGACGTTCCACAGGGACGGAAAGCCGCGGAAATAATTGTCTTCCGTCTTCATGTCGCGGCGGGTGAACAGGTATAGCGAGGAAAGCTGGATCAGCGCGGCGAGCGGCACGATCCACCCTTCCGGCACCAGCCCCGCGCGCCAGATCAGGATGGTGGGGACGAACACGTAGGTGAGGTAATCGATAACCAGATCGGCGGTGTCGCCGTCGATGCGCGGCGCCTTGGTCTTGACGCGCGCCAAGCGCGCCAAGGTGCCGTCCACGCCGTCCACCGCAAGCCCGACCAGCAGCCACAGCAGGCACAGGCGATAATCGCCCGCCTCGATCGCCATCACCGCCAGAAACGCGATCACCGCGCCGGAGAAGGTGAAGGCGTGCACCGCCCAGGCGGCGAGGGCGTGCGGGCCGTCGCCGGTCGCGGCGGGAATGGGGACCGGTGCCTCCTTGCTCATTACGCCTCCAAAAAAACGTCGGTTCCAGCCTAAACCCCGTTCGTCCCGAGCTTAGTCCAGGGGCGCCCACGATGACTACAGCCCTCCGCCCCTCGACTTCGCTCGGGACGAACGAGGATCGTGCATCCCGTTCCGAACGGGTCGCGCCGCACCCAAGTTCCGGCTCGCTTGACTCAGGCCCCTGCCCGTCGTCTCCTCCCCGCCATGAAGACGCTCCTCACCCTTGCTATCCTGCTCGCGCCCGGCCTTGCCGCGGCCAAGGCGCCGAAACTTCCGCCTTACCTAGATTCAATCCGCTGCGCCGGGCTCGCCGAGGCGGCCGCGAAGAGCGAAGAGGGCGGCATGCGGTCGAGCAGGGTGAACTTCAGCGCGGCCATCTTTTGGGGCATGGCGGCCTCTGAGCGGGCGCGGAAGGACGGCCTTACCGGCGCGCGCTTCACCGCCGATCAGCTCGCCGCCGCCGCAAAGGCCGACACGGAATTCGAGGCCGGAAGCAAGGCCGCCGCCGACGAGCTTGCCCGCTGCATCGCCCGGATCCCGCCGGACCCGCCGGCGCGCAAGGGCAAGCGCCGCTGAGGGCGAGCCTCGGGTCCGCCTTGCCCCGCTGGCGCCCCTCCCCTATCGGTGCGCCATGCGTTTTCAGGGCACTTCGAACTACGTCGCCACCGACGACCTCAAGGTTGCGGTCAATGCCGCCGTCACGCTTCGCCGGCCCTTGCTGGTCAAGGGCGAGCCGGGCACGGGCAAGACCGTCCTCGCGCACGAAATCGCCGCCGCGGTCGGCGCGCCGCTGATCGAGTGGCACGTCAAGTCGACCACCAAAGCCCACCAGGGCCTCTACGAATATGACGCGGTGGCGCGGCTTCGCGACGGCCAATTGGGGGACGCGCGGGTCCACGACATTGCGAACTACATCCGCCGCGGCAAATTGTGGGAGGCGTTCACCGCCCCGCAGCTCCCCGTGCTCTTGATCGACGAGATCGACAAGGCCGACATCGAATTCCCCAACGATCTCCTCCAGGAGCTCGACCGGATGGAGTTCCACGTCTACGAAACCGGTGAAACCGTGAAGGCGGTCGAGCGCCCCATCGTTATCATCACCTCGAACAACGAGAAGGAACTCCCCGACGCCTTCCTCCGCCGCTGCTTCTTCCACTACATCAAATTTCCTGATCGCGGCACCATGCAGGCGATCATCGACGTGCACTTCCCAGGCATCCAGAAGATGCTGGTGGGGAAGGCGCTCGACATGTTCTACCAGGTGCGCGAAGTGCCCGGCCTGAAGAAAAAGCCCTCGACCAGCGAACTCCTCGACTGGCTCAAGCTGCTGTTGCACGAAGACATGCCGCTTGAGGTGCTTCAGTCCAAGGACCCGACCAATGCGATCCCGCCGCTCCATGGTGCGCTGCTCAAGAACGAGCAGGACATCATGCTGTTTGAACGCCTTGCCTTCATGGCCCGCCGGGGAAGCTGAGTCGCCGGGCATTGCGCCGGTGGGAGCAGCGGGTTAGCCTTCGCACTCCGTTGCCGTCGAAGGGGTTTATCCATGCGCTGCCTGCCTTTCCTGCTCGCGCTCGCGATGGTGCCCGCCGCCGCGGTAGCAAAACCCGCCCCTTCGGCCGCCAATGCGCAGCAAAATACGCTGTGGGTCCAGTCGGGCGAGTCCATTCTTCTCAAAAAGGCCGGCATCGCCTTTCCGAGCAAGCCGGGGGGTCTCTCGATCTCCGGGACAAAGGAGTTCAGCCACGAAGGCGAAGGGGTGGATGCCGCCGTGCAATACTCCTCTCCCGACGAGCAGGTGTACGCGACCGCTTATCTCTTCTTCCCGGGCCTCGCCCACACCGGGCTGGCCGCCTGGGCCACCGACAACGCCATTCGTACAGGCAGCCCGAGCCTCGTTGGCGGCGGCGACATGCGCATCGCGAACGCGGCGGGCGTGAGAAACGGGGCCGTTCGGGCGGATTATTCCAACTACCGAAATGGGCAAGCAAGCAGCGCCGCCTTCTTCAAGGCCGGGCACTGGCTGGTGAAGCTGCGGGTCAGTGGGCCGGAGGCGCGCAAGCAGGAAGTGGAAAGCGCAATGGCCGCACTTCTTGACGGCATCCAGGTGCCCAAAGCCACCACCGTCTATCCCGCGAGCCAACTCTCCATCGCGCCGTGCCCGGAAGGCGAAGGAAGCAGCGGCGCCCGGATGCTTGCCGATCTTGCGGCCAGCGAGAAGCTGGCCGAGGCATTCCTCGGCACGTTCGACGGTGCCGGCATCGAAGCGAAGGTGGACGGGACCCAGCAGACGACCGTTCTGCCGTCGCGGGTTCCACCCGCATTCTGCCGGAGCGAGGGAGTTGTCGTCGGCGACGCGCATATTCCGGTATTACGTTCGGTCGATGCCGCGCCGGAAGCGGTCGACGGCCGAACCCGCCTGATCGTTATCCTGAGCGATTCCGGCAGCATGCTGGAGCTGGCCCACCTGCCGAGTTTCAACCGGTATGTGCTTCTCCACCACGACATTGGCGGCACGGCCATTCTGTCGGGCTGGGATGGCGTTCCATCCGACGCACAGATTGCCGGTTGGTTCTCCGGCGCGGACAAGGAGGCGACGCGCACCCGCGCGATTGTCCGCCACAGCCCCGGTAAAGCCGATTCGATCGAGATTGCGGCCCCCCCGGCCGCACCCGCGGCGCCGATCAGCTGACCCCTGGGCAGGCTAGTCCAGTGCGGAAAGCGCCGGCTTCGCTTCGGCGTTAGACAGCGTTTCCAGCAACGCCCGGACCGCCTTGCCGGTGAACGGCTTCTCGAGAACCGGGCAGCCGGTGCGGGCGATGAAACTCGCTGCAGTCTGGCCAAGGGTATCGCCGGTGACGAAACCGATGCGGCCGAGGAGATGCGGCTTCTCGGCGGCGATCCAGTCATGCAGCGCCGGTCCATCGAGTTGCGGCATCCGCAGGTCGGAGAGGATGACGTCGAAATCGCGGGCGCGCAGGAAGGCCATTGCTTCCACCCCGTTGCCGGCCGTCTCGACCTGATAGCCGGCGCGCGACGCGAACAGTCCGAGGACTTCGGCGACCTCCGGCTCGTCATCCACGACAAGCGCGCTGCCCGCCAACGCAGTGACGATCCTGATCGGCACCGGTTCAGGCGCCCTTTCCTCGGTGGCCGGGGCGGCGCTCAAAGTGATCCGAAAGCACGCCCCGCCTTCCGGCGCGTCGACCAGCTCCAGCCGGCCGCCATGCGCTTCAACAAGGCCGAGCGAGAAGGAGAGGCCGACGCCGGTACCGACGCCCTGCGGCTTGGTGGTGAAGAACGGTTCGAAAATGCGGCGGCGCAAGTCTTCGGGGATGCCCGGGCCGCTATCGGAGACCTCAAGCCAGACCTCCCCGGAGGTGTTGCCCGCTGACACGCGCACCGCGAGCTTTCGGGCGCCCTGATGGTCCTGAAGCGCGTGCTGGGCGTTGACGATGAGATTGACCAGCACCTGGTGAAGCTGATCCGGATCGGCGCTCAGCGTGGGCAGCCCCTCCGCGGCTTCGAAGCTGACCTCGATGCCGGCGGTGCGCAGCGAATAATCGGTGAGCTCAATCGCGGCGCGGGCGACTTCGGCGGCGTCCACCAAGCGGCGCTCGGGCCGCTTTTGCCGCGCCATGGCGAGAAAGGTCTGCACGATACGCGAACAGCGCTCGGCGGCGCGGCGCACCTTTTCGGCGCGCACCGCTACGGGCGTACCTTGGGTTTCCTCCTCCAGCAGCGACGATTGCGTGGTCACGATGGTCAGCGGATTGTTGAGCTCGTGGCTGACCCCGGCCAGCAGGCTTCCCAGCGCGCTTAACTTCTCCGCTTGATTCAACGCTTCGCGGGAACGGGCGAGCTCGGCGCTGGCGCGGGCGCGCTGGAGCGCTTCCCAGCTCCGCTCCGCAACCGCCTCGACCAAGTGGATTTCCGCCTCCGTCCACTGCCGGGGCTCGGCCGAACGGACCGACAGAAGCGCCGACAGCCGCTCGCCGCTGATCACCGGTACGGTGACGCAGGAGGCGACTTCCATAGCTTCGAAACGTTTTCGAAAAACGTCGGAAACCGCCGGGTCTGTGCGCGCATCGCGATACACCATGGTGCCGCCGCGGCGGTAAGTGGCGAGAATTTCCGCGCCCACTTCCGAGATCGGCCACGGGTCCTCACGCAGACGGTGCGGCTCGCGCGACCAGCCGGCCGAAACGCCGATCTGGCAATCGCCTTCGCCCACTTCACGGAAGATCACGTCGCGGGTGCCGAGATACTCACCAAGCGCCTGGGCGGTCAGGGACAGGATTCGCGCCGGATCGGTTTCGCCGCGCAGCCGGTCGCTCATCGTCAGCAGAAAGCGCTGGCGATGCTCGGCCTCGGCAAGCTCCTGCTGAGCACGGGCGCGCTCAACGGTGGTCCAGGTCCGGTCCGCAACCTCGTCGAGGAGGCGCATCTCGGTTTCGGTCCACAGCCGCGAATGGAATTGCTGCACCGCCATGACCGCGCGCAAGGTGCCGTTTTTGACCAGCGGCATGCTCAGAAAGGCACGCACACCGGCGGAGACGAAGCGGTCGCTCAGCACCGCATCGACATCGGGATCGTTGCACACGTCGCACGAGAAGATCGGCTCTCCCTGCGAATGGCGCTCCACATAATCGTTGGAGTAAACCGACATTGGAAAATTATGGGCGGCAACGGTTGTGCCGTCCGATCGCCAGTCGCGGCTGACGTGCATGATGCCTTCGTCCATATCGACATTGGCATAGACGACGCGATCGACGCCGAGTTCGATGCCTACCGCCGCCGATGCGAAAGCAAGGATCTTCTCCGCATCGCTTTCCTCCCGAATGCGATCGCCCAGACGGAGCAGAAAGGCCTGGTACGGATCGGGCGCGCTGAACGCCTCGCTGACCGAACCGAGCCAGCCGATCAGCGCGCCGGACGGATCGTGCCACACCTGCGCCTCGCAGCGAAAGCGGCGGGGCGCGCTGCGCGGGCCCGGCAGGTTGAAGGTAAAGGATGCGGAGACGCGGCTTTCGCACGCGGCAAGGCCGGAATCGAGGGCGGCGCGCAACGCGGCGTGGTCGTTCCCGGCAAGTTCCGCCAGCCGCCAGTTGGTCCAACGCAGGTCGCCGTCGGGCCCGGCGAACCAGCAGGGTACGGGAAGCTGCTCGGCCAGCAGGCGAAGCCCCGCCTCGTCGAGCGCCGCGCCGCCGCTGTCGGACACAATCGAATCGGTCACTTGCAGTCCCCACCGCCGCCCAATCGAGGGCCTGCCGCCTTTTACCCGCTAATGCGAAACCACGCCAGCGGGCGACCCTGACACAATTGCAACAAAGCATGCCGGATTTCGACATAAAGCGGGGACACGACGAGCCCATATGGGCATCCCATCGCACTCTAGGAGGGCACACGGTGATTACCGGGCCCGATTGTTTCCCCGACGATTATCCCGAAGGCGGACGCATCGGTTTTGCGCCGCTGTTTGAGCGGTTCTGGGACAGCATCGTGCCGGCCCATGAAACCGACGCCGAAACCGAATTTCTGGAGCATATGCTGGGCTTGCGGGCGCCGGCGCGGATACTGATCCTCCCGGCAGGCGGCGCCAGGCTTGCGCTCGCGCTGGCCGCCAAGGGGCATGAGGTGCGCGGCGTCGATACCTGCCCGGACGCAGTGGCGCGCGCCCAGTCGCTTGCCGTTCAGAAGGGGGCGGCGGCCTCGTTTCGCCATTGCCCGCAGCTCAGCGTCCCCAACGATCTGCCGCACGATGCCGCGATCTGCCTGCGTCACGGCTTGCCCGCGCCCTTCGTCCGGAGCCTGCTGCTGCGGGTCGGCGAGGTGCTTGCGCCGGGCGGCCGGGCGGTGTTCGAACTTGCCGGCGCCTGCCCGCCCTTGCCGCCTACGCTGCGGCTGACGAGCTTGCCGATGGGCTTGGTCGGCCGGGGTTCGCCGCGGCCGATGCTGGTCTGCGAACGGATCTAGCGGCGGCGAAAGATGAGGATCGGGTCGCCCTTGTAGATGGCCAGCTCATGGCTTGAAAAACCGGCTTTCTCAGCAACGCGCATGGAGGCGAGGTTCGCTTCGTCGATGATTGCGACGATCTCGCGACGGCCCCAAGCCTCGTCGGCCCAGGCAAGCGCGCCCAAGGCGGCTTCGGTGGCGATGCCCCTGCCCTGCGCGCTGGGCGACAGCATCCAGCCCATTTCAGGCAGGCCCTCGACAGATGGCGTCACGCCACGCTTGAAGTCGGCGAACCCGACCTGGCCCAAATAGGTGCCGTCGGCTTTGTCCTCGACCGTCCAATAGCCAAAGCCGAGGATCCCCCACATCCCGAACCCCGACAGGAGCTTGCGCCAGGCATCTTCCCGCGACAGGATTTGCCCGCCGAGGAAGCGCACGTTCTCGGGATCGACCAGCAACGCGGCATGGGCGTCGAGATCGGTTTCGCGAAGGCCGCGGAGGCGGAGGCGGGCGGTCTCGACGATCGGGACCACCTGCCTCTCACGCTTACTTCTTGCCGAGGGTCAGGCCGCCGAAACGCTTGTTGAAGCGCGCGACCTGGCCGCCCTGATCCAGCAACTTGCCGGTGCCGCCGGTCCAGGCCGGGTGAGCGGTGGGATCGATGTCGAGCTGCAGCGTGTCGCCTTCCTTGCCCCAGGTGGAGCGGGTTTCGAACACGTCGCCGTTGGTCATCTGCACCTTGATCATGTGGTAATCGGGGTGGGTATCGGTCTTCATGATGTGGTTTCCCTGGTGCGGCTGGTTTCCGACCAGCCAGGTCCAAAAGTCAGGGCGCGCTCTACAAGGCGGCGCCGCGATTGACAAGCCATGCTGCGGTGCAATAGCGCTCCGCCCGGCGAAGGTGCCCGGGAGGGGCTTCCATGAAAGTACTACTTTCATGGGGACCTTGAACCTCGGGTGAAAATGGGAAGCCGGCGAAAATCCGGCGCTGTGCCCGCAACTGTAAGCGGCGAGGCCGCCCTTCTTAAGGAAGGGACCGGCCAGCGACCCGCAAAGCCAGGAGACCTGCCCTCGCTTGTCGTCCGCATCCGGCCGGGACCAGCCTGGGGTGCGTGGCATTGCGGGTGTTCCTGTGCGGACGCCGGCAATTCCTCCGAGACGGCATGTCGAGTGTGCCGTTTCAATGGAGGTCTCCTGTGTCATTTCTTATTCTGTCCTTGCTGTCTGCCGCCGCGCCCCTTGCCGCGCCGGAGGAGACCATCGTGGTCACCGCTTCGCGCGAGCCGGTGAAGGCCGGCGAGGCGCCGGTGTCGGCCACGGTGGTGGAAGGCGAGGCGCTGGAGGCGCTTGCACTGCCGCTCGCGGCCGATGTGCTCCGGCTGACTCCGGGGGTGTTCGTCGCCCAGTCGGGACCTCGGGGAAGCCAGACGCAGCTTCGGATCCGCGGCGCGGAGGCGAACCACACCCTGCTGTTCGTGGACGGCATCCGCTTCAACGACCCCGCGGCCGGCAACGAGGCGCGGTTCGAGCTGCTTGCCGCGGATTCCTTGTCGCGGATGGAGATCGTTCGGGGTCCGCAATCCGCCTTGTGGGGCTCGGAAGCACTAGGCGGCGTGGTGGCGGTGGCGGGCGCCGATCCGCTGCGCGACCGCGGGGTAAGCGCGCTCGGCGAATATGGCAGCTTCGACAGTGCGCGGCTCGCGGGCCAGTTCGCCACGCGCAGTGGTGCGGCCGGCCTCTCCGGCTCGGCCGGGTGGATGCGCAGCGACGGCATCGACAGCCTCGGCGGCGGCGGCGAGCGGGACGGGTTCGAGAACCGGCATGCCAGCCTCAAAGCCGTCGCGGCGGTGCGGGACGGCGTGGAGGTCGGCGCGGTCGGCCACTGGCTGGAGGGGGAGAGCGAGTTCGACGGCTACGACCCCGTCACCTTCCAGCGCGCGGACACGCTCGATGCGACCCGCAACCGGCTGGGCGCGGTGCGCGGGTGGGCGGATGCCAAGCTTGGAAGGTGGGATCTCGGCGCGGAGGCAAGCTACCTGTCGAGCACCAACCGAAACCGCGTCGGGGCAGCGCCGCTTAACCGCACGGCCGGCGAACGGCTGACGCTTGGGGCACAGGCGTCGCGGGCGTTCGGCGCGCATCGCCTGACAGCGGCCGTCGAGCACGAGGCCGAGGATTTCCGCGCCCGCGACCAGGTGTACTTCGGCGGCACGGATCAGGATCGGGGGCGCAACCTGACGGCACTGGTTGGTGAATGGCTGGCGGAGTGGTCGCAGGTTTTCACAACCGACATCGCAGTGCGGCACGACAGCTTCAGCGCCTTTGCCGATGCCACGACACTGCGCGCCTCGCTGCTGGTGCGGCCTGCCGAGGGCTGGCGCCTGCACGCGGCTTATGGCGAGGGCATCGCCCAGCCGACATTCTACGATCTATACGGCTTCTTTCCCGGCTCCTTCGTCGGCAATCCGGCGCTTAAGCCGGAAAGCTCAAGGGGCTTCGAAGCGGGTGTGCGGTGGGAAAGCGGTGCCTTTTCAGCAGGCGTGACCGGCTTCACGAACCGCCTGAAGGACGAAATCATCGACGTGTTCGATCCCACGAGCTTCACCTCCAGCACCGCCAACGCAACCGGCCGGAGCCGCCGCCGCGGTGTCGAGCTGGACGCCTCCTGGCGGCCATCCGACTCGATGCTCGTGTCGGCCAACTACACCTTTCTCGACGCCGAGGAACGGCAGGTTGCGGGCGCGGCGCTCGTGCGCGAGGTGCGGCGGCCCCGGCATAGCGCAAACCTCCTCGCCACCGGCACGCACGGCCGATTTTCCTGGGGCGCCTCGGCGGCCTGGGTTGGCAAGCGGGGCGATGTGGATTTCGACCGCTTTCCGGCGGAGCGCGTGACCTTGAACGATTACCTCCTCGCCTCGCTACGGGTCGGCTTCGAGGTGATCGACGGCGTCGAGGCGTTCGCGCGTACGGAGAATGCGTTCGACGCCAACTACCAGGACGCGGTCGGCTACGCGACGGCGGGAAGGAGCGTCCATGCGGGCCTTCGCCTTCGCTTCGGCGCTTAGCCTGGCGTTGGCCGGAGCGGCGGACGCGGCGCCGCGCCGGGTGGCGTCGCTGAACCTGTGCACGGACGAGCTGCTGCTGCTCCTCGCGGCGCCGGAGCAGATCGTGTCGGTCACCCACCTGTCCCAAGCGGAAGCTGAGACTCCGCTGTGGCGGCAGGCGCGGGGATACCGCAAGAATGACGGCAGCCTGGTTTCGGTGGCGCCGCTCAAGCCCGATCTCGTCCTCACCATGGGCGGCGGCGCGCGGGACCGCGGCCGGATTGCGGCGCGGCTCGGCATCCGGACCCTCGATGTGCCCTATCCGCAGACCATCCCCGACGTCGAGAAAGCGGTGGCCTCCGTCGCGGCGGCACTCGGCCGGGGCAAGGCCGCGCAGCCGGTGCTGGCACGGATCGCCACTCTCAGGGGGTCGGCTCCGAAGCGTAGCGCCGACGCCGTCTGGCTCGGCGGAGGCGGGCGCAGCCTAGGCGCAGGAAGCCTTGGCGCGCAGTGGATGGCGCTCACCGGGTTGAAGCAGCGCGCTCTCACCGGCGACCGCATCACGCTTGAGCAATTGCTGGTCCGTCCCCCCGCAGTCCTGCTGCGCAGCAACTACCGCGCGGGGCAATATTCCGGCGAGCAAAGATGGCTTTCGCACCCGCTCGCCAAGGCGAAGGGGCGTTCGCGCACGGTCGCCACGGACGGGCGCCTTTGGACCTGTATGGGGCCGCTGCTCGCCGGGGAGGTGCTGCGGCTGCGGCGGGAGCTCGCCCGTTGAAGGCGCGCATCCTCCTTCCCATGCTCCTGCTGCTGCTCTTCGCCGCCTCCTTGCTCACGCCGTGGAGCGACTTCGTTGAGCTTTGGCAGCAGGACCATGCGCTTGCCCTCTCCGTGCTGCAGGAGCTTCGGCTGCCCCGCGCTCTGCTTGCTCTCACCTACGGCGCGATGCTCGGCGCTGCGGGTGCGGCGATCCAGGCCTTGTTCGCCAACCCCCTCGCCTCGCCGGACCTCACCGGAACCACCAGCGGCGCCGCATTGGGTGCGGTGGTGACTGCCTACCTCCTCGGCTTCGCCTCGCCGCTGGCGCTCTCCGCCGGCGCGGTGGCCGGAGCGCTCGGCGCGCTTCTCCTCCTGCTTCTCCTCGCCGGGCCGAAGGCGGAGACCGCCACCCTGCTGCTGGCCGGCCTGGCGATCAGCGCACTCGCTGGGGCGCTCACCACCCTTGCGCTTGCGCTGGCGCCCTCCCCCTTTGCTTTCTACGACGCTTATGACTGGCTGATGGGTTCGCTGGTCGACCGCAGCCTGTCCCAGGCGGCGTTTGCAGGCATTCCCGCTCTCCTCACCATCCTGCTCCTTCTCCGTCTCCGCGCGCCGCTCGATGCGCTCACCCTGGGAGAGGATGTCGCCCAATCCTTTGGCCACGACGTTCGCCGCCTGCGGCTCGAGATCGTCAGCCTCACCGCACTTGGTGTCGGCGCCTGCGTGGCGATCTGCGGCGCGATCGGCTTCATCGGCCTGGTCGCGCCGATCTTCGCGCGGCGGCTGACCGGCGGCCACCCGGGGCGCGCGATGCTCCCGGCCGCCGCGCTCGGCGGCGCGCTGCTCCTCCTCGCCGACTTAGCGGTGCGCGCCGCGCCGCTTGGCCGGACCCTGCCGATCGGAGTCGTCACCGCCTTGCTTGGCGCCCCCTTCTTCCTGTGGCTGGTCGCCCGCATGCGCTGGAGGTTTGAGCGATGAGCGCGCTTCTCTCAGCAACCGGCCTCGCTTTGCCCGGCCGCCTGTTGGCCACGGACCTGGAGATCGACGAGCCCGCTCTGGTCTGCCTCGTCGGACCCAACGGCAGCGGCAAGACCAGCCTGCTCCACGCGCTTGCGGGCATTGGAGCGCCGGAAGGCCATGTCCGGATCAGCGGGGTAGACCGTGACAAAGCAGGTCCAGCCGAGCGGCGGCGCCTGCTCGCCTACCTGCCCGCCGCGCGTGAGGCTGCATGGCCGGTCACCGTCCGCGATCTGGTCGGCCTCGGGCTTCCGGCGGACGCGGACCAAGGCGAGGCGGATGCGGCTATCGCGTCCTTGGAACTCGAGCCGTTCGCGAAACGCCGGATCGACCAACTCTCCACCGGCGAGCGAAGCCGTGCGCTGATCGCCCGTGCGCTCGCGCCGAAGCCGCGCCTGCTCCTCCTCGATGAGCCGGTTGCGAACCTCGACCCGCGGTGGCAGCTCAAGCTGATGGAGTTGCTGAAGGCGGCGGTGGCGCAAGGCCAGGCGGTACTGATCGCGCTCCACGACCTCGATCTTGCCGGCCGCTATGCCGAGCGGCTGATTGTAATGGACGGCAAGCGCATCGAAGCGGACGGAGACCCGCGCACCATCATGGGCGGCGATGCAATCCGCACCGTCTTCGGGATCGAGAAAGGCGCTGAGGGCTGGCGCCCCGCTTAGCCGACGCGTTCAATCAGCCGGCGGATCCGAGATCATCGCGGTGAAGTTCGCCTCGGCGGCGACCTTGCCGTCCATGATCACCTTGCCCGCGAATTTGCAGATCGCGCCGCGGTCCTGGACCAGATCGACTTCGATGCGCAGCAGCACGCCCGGCTCAACCGGCCGGCGGAACTTGGCGCCGTCTATGGCCATGAAATAAACCAGCTTGCCCGAGCCGGCGAGGCTCAGAGACTCCACCGCAAGCACGCCCGCGGCCTGCGCCATGGCTTCCACGAGCAGAACGCCGGGCATGATCGGGCGGGTCGGGAAATGGCCCTGGAAAAAGGGCTCGTTGATCGTCACCGCCTTGATTGCGACGATGCGCTTCTTTGGCTCGAGCTCCTCGACCCGGTCGATGAGCAGCATCGGATAGCGGTGCGGCAGCGCCGCCATCACCCGCCGGATATCCAGCGGGCCGACGGCGGCGCGTGCCTGATCGGGTTCGGTGCTCACCGGCCCGTGGGCTGCGGCGCCGTCGGAGCGGCGGACTGCTGCGGCAGCGGCGTTACGCTGACGCTCGGCAGCGCCGCGTTAAGCGCGGTCAGCACTTCGGTGGTGACGTCGAGGGCCTGCCCGTGGGCAAGCGTCGCGCTGAAATCCATGGCGAGGTTGGCGCCATGCGCCGCCATCACCCGGTTGATGATCGGGTTGAGCCGCTCCTGGATCTGCCGTGCGACATTGGCGCGTGAGGACTGGATGCCCTGCTCGGTGCGAGCCAGCTCCTGCTGGGCGGCGGCCTGCCGGGCCTCGAGGGCGGTGGCGCGCTGGCGCAGCGTGTTCTCGCTTGCGGTGCGCGCCGCACCGGCCGGCTGGTTCGAGGCTGTCTGCGCCGCCTGGTTGATCGACTGCATCTCCGTCTGGATCGGCTGAGCGAGGGCAGCCGAGCGCTGCTGATAAGAGGTGATCATGCTCTGGAGCTGGGTCGAGGCCGCGCGGCACGCCGTGCATTCGGCCGAAATCCGGTCGGTGTCGACCAGGACCACGACGGCGGCCGGCGTGCGCTGGGCGAGGGCGGCGCCGGGAAGGCCGACCGAAAGCGCGGCAAGGGCCGCGCCAAGAACGATTTTTTTCATCAGAATGCAGTCCCTACGTTGAATGTGATGAGCTTCGGGTCGTCGCCCTCCGCCTTTGTAAGAGCCTTGGCTATATCGATCCTGAACGGGCCGAACGGCGAGTTCCAGTTGACGCCGATGCCAACGGAAACGCGCGGCTTGGGCGTGTCGCCGACGTAACGCTCGATGGAGCGATTGCCGGGCGTGGTGTCGGTGGGGCAGGCCTGACCCAGCGGAACCACGGCGTCCGCCACCCCCGGTATGGCCGGCGTCGTCGGGGTCGCGAGCACCGGCGCCCTGCCACCGCAAAACTGCGTGCTGGGCGCGATGCTGGGATTGCGAAGGCCGAACACCGCGCCGGCATCCACGAAAACGGACGGCCTGAGCCCCATTTCGCGCAAACCGGCCCCCAAGGGGAGTTCTACCTCGGCACGGGCCAGATAGTAAGCACGCCCACCGAGCGCATCGTCCTGCGACAGTTTCTCACGATTGTTGAAATCGATTTCATCGGTGGCATTGAACACGAAGCGCTGAACACGCGGACCTACGCCGCGGATATCGAAGCCGTGGATCTGCGGCTCGCCCAGGAAGAAGCGGTCGATGATCCGCACCGGATCGGACGTTGGCGTACGCGCATTCTCGAAGCTGTGGATGTAGCCGGCCTCGGCCGAGAGGGCGAGAACGAAGCTGCTGAGCGGCCGGATGAATTTGGACGCGTTGGCACGGGTGCGCAGATAGCGCACGCTGCCGCCAAGGCCGGCAAAATCCTGGTTGAGCACAAAACGCTCGCCGCGCGTCGGCCGAAGCCGGTTATCCGTGGAGTCGTAGGCAAGCGAATAGCCGATCGAGGACGTAATCCGGCTGCCAAGGGACTCGCACAGGTAAACGCCGGCGACGCAGGTGGCGGGCAAGGGGCCCGTGCCGTCGGGATCGGAGAAGAAGCGTGGATCCGAACGGTCGAGAGTGACTTCGTCCTGGCTGAGACCGTAGCGGCCGGCAAGCGACAGATATTCGGTGATCGGCACGCCTGTGCGGATCTGGAGGCCGGTCGACACCTGCTTGTAGGAGGTTTGCCGATTACCGGACGCTCCAAGCCCGAAGCTTGAATAATCCCGCCGGAAGAGATCGCCGCCAAGCGCGATGTTGCGGTCGAACAGATAGGGCTCAGTGAAGCCGAGTTCGACCGACTTCGAATAGCTGGAATAATTGACCGAAGCGCGCAGCTCCTGTCCCTTGCCCATGAAGTTGCGCTGGCGGATCGAGACGTTGACCAGGAACCGCTCAAGGCTCGAGAAGCCGGCCGAAAGCTGCAGCTCGCCGGTCGCCTTTTCCTCGACGTCCAGGCCCAGCACGACCCGGTCAGGGCCGGAGCCCTGGGTCTGGGTGACTTCCAGATCCTCCTGAAAGAAGCCGAGGGACTGAATGCGGTCGCGCGAACGCTTCACGGCGACCGAGTTGAACGGATCGCCCTCCGCGACACGAAATTCGCGGCGGATGACTTTGTCGTGGGTGACGGTGTTGCCGTTGATGTCGATCCGCTCGACGTAGACGCGCGGCGTTTCGGCGACCTCGAAGACGACATCCATCGTCTTCTCTTCCTTGTGGCGCACGAAATTCGGCTGCACGTCGGCAAAGGCGTAGCCGAACAGGCCGAGGCTCTCGTT
>DASWMM010000074.1:0-4075 GCA_036399755.1 Allosphingosinicella sp. | reverse complement strand
AATTGAACGTCGCGGGCGAGGCCGAGAAAGCGCTGGCCGCCGTCGAGATTGATGGTCTGCCCGGTGATCGTCGGCGTGGCGATCAGGAAGCGAAGCGCCGCAACGATCTCCTCCACCCGCACACCGCGCCCGAGCGCGTTGAGGCCATGGACCTCGTCAAAATTTTCGCGGCTCTGCTCGCCGGAGACGAGAGTCACGGAAGGCGCGATTCCGCAGACGCGGATCTTCGGGGCGAATGCCCGCGCGGTCAGTTCGGTCAGGCCGGCGAGGCCGAACTTCGACACTGTATAGGTGAAGAAGTCGGGGTTGGGCTGGGCAAGCTTGGCGTCGAGCAGGTTGACGATCAGCCCCTCGCCGCACGCTCTGGCAAAGGCCTGCGACAGAAAGGCGGGCGCCCGCAGATTGATGTCGAGGTGGGCGTTCCACTGCTCGACCGTGAACTCCGCCGCCGAGTCGAACTCGAAGCGCGAGGCATTGTTGACCAGCAGGCGGGCCTTCGGGAGACCATCCAACGCCCCGAAGATGGCCGCCGCGGCTCCCGGCTCGGCAAGCTCGGCCCGCACCACTCTGGCGTTGCCGAGTTCGGCGGCAAGCGCTTCGCCTTCTTCGCCCGAGCGATTGCAGTGGATGAGGAGGTGCCAGCCGTCGGCGCTGAGGGCCCGGCACAGGGCCGCGCCGATCCGCCGGGCGCCGCCGGTGACGATCGCGGTCCGTTGGCTTGGCGGAGGGCTGCTCATCCGCCGCGCCTAGGCCGGGCGGGTGGCAGCGGCAAGGCTTGCCGCCGCCCGCCGCCGCCTTTAGGTCCACGCTATGCCGATGACGTCCTCGCCGCCCGACCTTTCCGGCCTCAGCCTCGCCGATATCGCCCGCCTTCTCGAAGAAGAGAAGCTGCCGCCGGTGGAGCGCTGGAACCCCGAGCATTGCGGCACAAGCGGCATGCGCATCGCCCGCGACGGCACCTGGTTTCACGAAGGCAGCCCGATCGGCCGGCCGGCGATGGTGCGGCTGTTCTCCACGATCCTTCGCCGCGAGCCGGACGGAAGCTTCGTTCTGGTCACACCGGTCGAGAAGCTCGACATCGAGGTGGAGGACGCGCCGTTCGTCGCCGTCGAACTCAAGAGCGAAGGCGAGGGGGGAGGCCGCTCGCTCGCCTTCCGGCTCAACACGGGCGACCTGGTCGTCGCCGGGCCGGAACACCCGCTGCGCTTCGTGGCGGGCGCCGACGGGCCGCATCCTTATGTGGAAGTGCGCGGCGGCCTCGAGGCGCTGATCGCCCGGCCGGTCTATTACGAACTCGCCAATCTCGCCCTTGCGGAGGACGCGGAGCCTGCGGGCTTGTGGAGCGGCGGCGCCTTTTTCCCGCTGGAGCCCGCGGCTTGAGCCTTGCGGACGACCTGCGCGTCGCGCTCGAAGCGGGCCGGCGGCGCTCGCCGATATTGCTGACCGGCGATGTGCTGGAAGAAGAAGCCGAGGGGATGCTCGCCCCGGCTGCGGTGCTGGTGGCCGTGGTGGACCGGCCGGAGCCGACGGTGATCCTCACCGAGCGGCCGAAAACGATGCGCAAGCATCCCGGCCAGATCAGCTTCCCGGGCGGGCGGATCGAGCCCGAGGATGACGGCCCCGTCGCCGCGGCGTTGCGCGAGGCGCAGGAGGAGATCGGCCTGCCCCCCGCAGCGGTGGACGTGATCGGCACCGCCGACCTGTACCGCACGATCACCGGCTTCGAAGTCACACCGGTGATCGGCGTCGTGCCGCCCGATCTGCCGCTCACTCCCTCACCCGGTGAAGTCGCGGACATGTTCGAAGCCCCGCTCCACCACCTACTCGACCCCGCCCGGCAGGAGACCCGCACGGTCGAATTCCAGGGCCGCCAGCGTTGCTACTACGAGATCGACTGGCAAGGCCGCCGCATCTGGGGCGCGACCGCGGCGATGATCGTTAACCTCACCCGCCGACTGGAGCTGGTGCGATGAAGCTGCCCCGTGCACCTTGGCAGGAGCGGCCGGGAATGGCCCAGCTCCTTTCCGTGCTCGGCGCGGCCGAGGGTGAGACGCGTTATGTCGGCGGCTGCGTACGCGATACCTTGCTTGGAGTGCCGGTCAGCGACGTGGACCTCGCCACCCGGCTCAAGCCTGAGGAGGTGATCGCCCGCCTCAAGCGCGCCAGGATCAAGGCGGTGCCGACCGGTCTTGCCCACGGCACGGTCACCGCAATCGTCGAAGGCAAGCCGGTGGAGGTCACCACGCTCCGCCGCGACGTTTCCACGGACGGCCGCCGCGCCACCGTCGCCTTCACCGACGATTGGCAGGAAGATGCGGCCCGCCGCGATTTCACCATCAATGCGCTTTCCGCCGATCCGCACAGTCTGCAGATTCACGATTATTTCGGCGGCTGGGAGGATGTGGAGGCGCGCCGGGTGCGCTTCATCGGCGATCCGCTTACCCGTATCGCCGAAGACCACCTCCGCATCCTGCGCTTCTTCCGCTTCCACGCCCGCTTCTCCGAAGGGGCGCCGGACTTGGAAGGGCTCGAAGCCTGCGCCGCCCGCGCCAACGACCTGATGGCGCTGTCCCGGGAGCGGATCGCCGACGAGCTGATCAAGCTCCTGACCCTCGCCAACCCCGCACCGACAGTGGCGCTGATGGTGCATCGCGGAATATTGAAGCCGGTACTGCCGGAGATCGTTGGGGACGGCGCTGCCCGGCTGGCCAGACTGATCGAGCGGGAGGGGCAAGCAGGCCTCCCAGGCGATCCGCTGCGGCGCTTTGCCGCGCTTCTCCCACCCGAGCCTGAACTGGCCGCCGCAGTCGGTGCCCGCCTGCGGCTATCCAACAAGGCGGCCAAGCGCATCGCCAGCGCCGCGGCACGTAGCGATAGCGACTCAGCGATAAGACCGGAGGTGCTCGCCTACCGCATTGGCCGCGAGGAAGCCGTGGACCGCCTGCTGCTCGGCGAAGGCGATCCCGCGCTTGCGGTGTCCATCGCCGCTTGGGAACGCCCGCGCCTGCTGGTCAGCGGCGGGATGTTGATCGAACTCGGCCTCACGCCCGGTCCGGTCGTCGCCAAGGCGATGCAGGACGTGCAGGGACGCTGGGCCGAGGCCGGCTTTCCCGAAGACCGCGCCGACCAGCTCGCCATCGCCCGCGAAGCCGTCGCCCGGGCGCTGGCCGACAGCTAGGCTTTCTTCTCCGGCTCGAAACGGTTGTTCTTGGGGAAGCCCAGAGGCGCCATCCGCCCGGCCGCACCACGCGCGGTGCGCCACGGGTTCAAATCGGCCTCGGTGCGAGTGCGCCCCGTGTCTCCCGCCATCGTCCAGCTAATCCCGTCGGTGAAGCGGAAGGTTCGCACATCCGACAGGCCGCCGTCGCGATAACGCTGGAGCTGGACGCCCGAACCGCGGCTCAACTCCGGCAACTCCGTGAGCGGGAACACCACCATCTTGCGGTTGTCGCCGATCACCGCCAGGTAATCCTCGTCCGGGTTCAGCGCCCGCACGACCGACAGCCGAGCGCCGGGCCGTACGTTGACCACCTGCTTGCCCTTGCGGGTCTCGGCGATCGCGCCGGCCGCCGTGGTGACGAACCCGCGCCCGTCCGTGGTCGCGAGCAACAGCTTCGTTCCGGACACCGCCGGGAACAAGGCTGCGATATCGCCCTCGCCTTCGATGTCGACCATCAGCCGCACCGGCTCGCCGAAGCCACGCCCGCCGGGCAGCTTGTCGGCGGCGAGCGTGTAGAAACGCCCGCCGGTTGAGGCGAGCAGGATCTTGTCGGTGGTCTGGGCGTGGAAGAAGTGGCGCGGGCCGTCGCCTTCCTTGAACTTCATCGCCTCCGGGTTGGACAGATCGACATGGCCCTTCATTGCCCGGATCCAGCCGCGCTGGGACATGATGACCGTGATCGGCTCCTTTTCAATCATCGCTTCGAGCGGGATCTCCCGAGTCGGCCCCGCTTCCTCGATCAGCGTCAGGCGCGCGCCGAGCGGCGTGTCCGGGCCATAGCGGGCCCGTAGCGTCGCCAGATCCTTCTTCAGGCGGGTGCGCTGCCGGACCGGGGAATCGATCAGCTTCTGCAAT
>DASWMM010000073.1:0-5331 GCA_036399755.1 Allosphingosinicella sp. | reverse complement strand
CGGCTGGGTGATCGGCGCGATCAACCGGGACGACATATTGATCCTGCTGAGGAAGAAGAAGGCGGAGGATGCGGCATGAGGGTGGTCTCGGGTATCCAGCCGACCGGCAACCTCCACCTCGGCAATTATCTCGGCGCCATCAAGCGCTGGGTGAAGATGCAGGACGAGGCGGACTGCTTCATCTTCCTGGCCGATCTCCACGCGATCACGGTGTTCATCGACCCGGCCGAGCTCGCAGCCAACGTGCGCGAGATGGCGGCGGCGCTGATCGCCTGCGGGATCGATCCGGCAAAGGCCGTCCTGTTCAACCACGCGCGGGTGCCGGCGCATCCGGAGCTCGCCTGGATTCTCAACTGCACCGCCCGCATCGGCTGGCTCAACCGGATGACCCAGTTCAAGGAGAAATCGGGCAAGAACCGCGAAGGCGCCAGCATCGGCCTGTTCGCCTATCCGGTGCTGCAGGCGGCGGACGTGTTGCTCTACCAGGCGACGCACGTGCCGGTCGGCGAGGATCAGAAGCAGCATATCGAGCTGATCCGCGATATCGCCACCAAGTTCAACACCGACTATCGGGAGATCTTCGCCCTTCCCGAGCCGCAGATCGCGGAAGACGGCGCGCGCATCATGAGCCTTCGCGACGGCAGTGCGAAGATGTCCAAGTCCGACCCGTCGGACATGAGCCGGATCAACCTCACCGACGAGACCGATCTTGTCGTCCAGAAGGTGCGTAAGGCGAAGACCGACGCCGAGCCGCTGCCCGACAAGTTCGACGATCTCGCCGGGCGCCTCGAGGCGAGGAACCTCGTCACCATCTATTCGGTGCTTGCCGACGAACCCGCCCAAGCAGTGCTGTCGCGCTACGCCGGCCAGGGCTTCGGGGCGTTCAAGCCTGCGCTCGCCGACCTGCTTGTCGAAACCATGCGCCCGATCAAGACCCGGCTCGATTCGCTGCGCGAAGACCCGGCCGAACTCGATGCGATCCTGGAGCGGGGCGCCAACAAGGCGGCGGCGCTCGCCAAGCCCACGCTGGACGCCGCGTACGACGCCGTTGGCCTTAGAAGACACGGCTAAGCGCCCGTAACCACTTATTTTTCTTCAGCCGCCATTCAGCCGCTTGGTGCTACCCGCACGGCAGTCTATATCCTCGACCAGTATCCCCTTTTCCGAAAGGCTGCCTCCTTATGTCTCTTTCCAGGAAAATCCTGACGCTTGCCGCGCCCGCCGCGATGCTTGCGCTCAGCGCCTGCGCGACCGGTTTCCCGGCGCAGGTTTCGCGTTACCAAGCGATGCCGGCGCCGCAGGGCCAAAGCTTCGTGATCGAGTCCGCCGATCCGGAAGATCGCGGCGGCCTTGAATTCTCCCAATATGCCGAGCTCGTCCGCCGGCACATGATCGCCCAGGGTTATACCGAGGCGCCGTCGCGCAACGCTGCGACCTTGGTTGTCTCCGTCGATTACGGCGTCGACGAGGGCCGGCAGCAGGTCGTCACCACGCCGGGCTTCTCCCAGTTCGGTTACGGTGCGTGGGGACCCTACCGGCCGCGTTATTCGCGCTTCGGGGGCTATTACGGCCGCCGCAGCCCCTTCTACAGCGGCTGGAACGACCCGTTCTGGTATTCGCCGTTCGGCGGCGGCTATGACGATATCGACGTCTACACCACCTACACCAGCTTCCTCGATCTCGACATTCGCCGTGCGTCCGACGGCCAGTCGGTGTTCGAAGGCACGGCCAAGGCGCGCTCGCGCACCGACGACCTGAGGAACCTGGTCCCGAACCTCGTTGAAGCGATGTTCACCGGCTTCCCAGGCAATTCGGGCGAGCAGGTGCGGATCACCATCCCGCCGGCACCGCGCAACCGCTAAGATATCGTTCGAAAGTAGTACTTTCGGCCGGGTAGGAAGAAGGAGGGCCGGGTTTCCGGCCCTCCTTTTTCGTGGCCCGCGGTTGGAGGCCATGCTTACGGCGCCGCTAACGACCGTGATCCGAACAACGTGAGAAACAAGCCGACCAACAGCCCTATTGCGACTGGGCCGGCGAAATCGGGGTTGCCGAAGTGCGCTGGCCCCCCGCGCCAGATGATCCGCCCGAGCAACCCGCCGACGCAACCGAGCATGGCTGCCGTCACCGGCACCGGCAGATTGAGCTGTTCGCGCGCCACCCACAGCATCGGAAGCCCAAGCAGGATCACAGGCAGCAAGGCGATCACGAAGCCTACCAAACCCACGAACAGGCCCGCGAAAAAGACAGGCGCGGCCTGCTCAGGACGCCACCCGTTGGTACTGATGGCGGCATAAACGAACGACACAAGGATGCCGCCGAGGAAACTTCCCGAAGCCGCGGAGCCAATCCCGGCAAGAACCAGCTTTCCGAATGCCATTGTGCACCCACCCTTGACTGGCACTGACGCTATTTGTCGGCACCGGACGCAAAGGCCCATCACCGAAGCTCCGCCGCGCCACCGCCTACCCCTTCAGGACCGCACGAAGCACCAGATACACCAGTGCAAGGACGATCAGCAGCATCGGCAGTTGAAGGAAAAAGAACCAGACCTCCGCTTCCCTCCCGCCGTCCTGAAGCAAGAGCCACGCTATTCCGGCGGCATCGAGCGCGAGCAGGCCGTAGATTATCCAGCGAAACACGGTCACCGATATACCTCCTCGCCCCAGGCCGAAGCGTTAGCACCAATCCGTGAACTTCTTGTGCCCGGCCGGGGTGAACCGTAGCAATTCCCGAGTTTCAGCGAGTTACTCCCCTGGAGTGTTCAACAGGGGTTCAGCCGCTGGGCCTGACCCTCCTTCGCCACGGGGCTGAAGGGTTCAAGGGAGGATCGATGCGGAAATTCGGATTGGCGGCGGGTACGGCCGGGCTCGCGCTATGTCTCGCCGGCGCTGCGCAGGCGCAGACGGCTGACAGCACGCAGGTCGAGGAGATCGTCGTCACCGGGCGCAGGAGCGGCGTGCCGATCTGGACGGTGCGCAGCGACTCGACCACCATCTTCCTGGTTGGTTCGATCGAAGGTGTTTCGAAGACCACCAAGTGGGACCCGGAAGCGCTCACCGAGGTGCTGCGCAGGGCGGACAGGGTCATGTTCCCGCAGATGCACGCTTACACCGCCTCGCTTTTCTCCGCGATCGGCTGGGTCGCTAAATATCAGGGCATGGGCAGCCTGCCCAAGGCGCAGAGCCTGTCCCAGTTCGCCGGGCCTGGGGAGATGCGGCGCCTCGCCGCTCTGGCCGGGCGCAAAATGGTCCGCGCCGATTATGACCGGCGCCACCCGCTGCATCTGTCGCGCGACCTGCAGGACCGCGCCAAGGGCGATGTGGACTATGGCAGCGGCGTCAGCACCTACGTCCGCAAGGCCGTCGGCAAGTACAAGCTCAACCTCGTGCCGATCGCCAAGGCCAAGGCCAAGCCGCTGGTGAAGGACTTCTTCGCCTCCACGCCCGACGAACACCTGCCGTGCCTCGCCGCCTCCATCGCCTTGGCCGAAGCCGGGCCCGCGGCCGTGCAGGCGCGCTCGGACGCCTGGGCGGGACGGCGGGTGCAGGACGTGCTGAACTCGCCCGCGCAGGCGCCCTGGGAACGCTGCTGGCCGGCCGACGCTGTCGCCGGCGACGACGCGGAGCTGATGGAGCAGCTGAACGGCCTTCTTGCCGAGCCGAAGGTCACGGTGGCGGTGCTGAACCTGCGCACGCTCGCGGGATCGGGTGCCGTGCTTGACCGGCTCGAGGCCGCCGGCTTCGATATTCAGGGGCCGGCCTGGAAGTAAGCCGCAGCCGGTGCGGCTTAGCGGCGGATCAGGAACACGCCGAGGAGGATCGCGGCTCCTCCAAGGAGGCGTGTGAGGTTCACCGGCTGCCGATCGAGCCCGAAGGCGCCGATCTGGTCCAGCAGCAGCGCCATGCCCATCTGGCCGGCTATCAGCAGCGCGATAAAGAAGGCAAGCCCGATGCGCGGCGCTGCGAAGGCCGCGGCGGTGACGAAGAAAGCGCCGTAGAGGCCGCCGGTCCAGGCGTAGAGCGGGAGCCCACGCATCGCCGCCGGGCTTGGCTTCACCCCTAGAGACAGCGCGACCAGAGCCAAGGCGGCGGTGCCGACCGCGAAGCTGATCAAGGCGGCGTTGACCGGCGAGTTCACCGCCTTGGCGAGCGCCGCATTGGTTGGCGTCTGCAGCGCCGCGCAGGCGCCGCTGATCAGGGCGCCGAAGATCGCGACCAGAACGACGGGGTTGGCGTTCACCCCGCCTTGCTCAGCCTTCGAGCTGACGGGTCAGCAGGCGGATGTCGCTGTCGAGCTCCGGATCCTGCGCGCGCAATTTTTCGATCTGGCGGACGGCGTGGATCACCGTGGTGTGATCGCGCCCGCCGAAGCGGCGGCCGATTTCCGGCAGACTGCGCGGGGTGAGCTGCTTCGAGAGGTACATGGCGACCTGACGAGGGCGGGCGACTTCGCGCGAACGGCGGGCCGAAGTCATCTCCGCCTTGCGAATCCGGAAATGCTCGGACACCCGGGTCTGGATCTCGTCGATCGAGATTCGGCGCTGGTTGGCGCGCAGGGTGGAGGCGAGCACTTCGGTGACGAACTCAAGATCGATCGGCCGGCTCTGCATCGCGGCATAAGCGGCGATTCGATTGAGCGCGCCTTCGAGTTCGCGGACGTTGGAGCTGATCCTCTTGGCCAGGAACATCACAACCTCGTCGGGCACGGCCACGTCCGGCAAAGCTTCGAGCTTCTTCAGGATGATGTTGAGCCGAAGCTCGAGATCGGCCTGGTTGATGTCCGCGACGAGCCCCCACGACAGCCGCGACAGGATGCGTGGCTCGATGCCGTCCAGGTCCTGCGGCGCGCGGTCGGAGCTGATCACCAGGCGGCGGCCCGCCGAGATGATCTCGTTCATGGTGTGGAAGAATTCTTCCTGCGTCGATTCCTTGCCGGCGATGAACTGGACGTCGTCGATCATCAGCAAATCGGCGGCGCGCAGATGCTGCTTGAACTGGATGGTCTCGTTGGCGCGAAGAGCGGCGACGAACTCGACCATGAACTTCTCGGCCGACATGTAGATGATCTTGGCCCGCGGCCGCAGGCGGTGGAATTCGTGGCCGATGGCGTGGAGGAGGTGGGTCTTGCCCCGCCCGGTGCCGCCGTGGAGGAAAAGCGGGTTGAAGACAACGTTGTCCGCCGACGCGAGCGTGCGCGCCGCATTGAAGGCGACTTCGTTCGCCTTGCCGATCACGAAATTGTCAAAGCGATAACGCGGCTCGAGCGCAACGGCGTAAAGGCCGTCCTTCTCTACTGCAGGCTCCTGCTCGACCGGCGGCGCCGGGATCTCGA
>DASWMM010000072.1:0-1645 GCA_036399755.1 Allosphingosinicella sp. | reverse complement strand
GGGCTTGCCGGCAAGGTTGCCGGTGAGAATGTCGAGCGCGGCGCCGTCCTCCATGTAAGCGGAGCAATAGACATGGCCGTTGCCGTTGCGGTGCTGCAGCGGCACCTGCCACTGCCAGCCGGCATCGTGAGCGGTGCAGCGCGTGTAGGGCAGCGGCTGGCTGCCGTCGTCGCGGTTGCAGGGCAGGGCCACGGCCCGGTCGCAGGGCAGCCACTGGGTCCAATCCTCATAGCCGGTGTGGAGCGCCTGTTCGATCAGCAGGCCGCGAAAGCCCGAGCAATCGATGAACAGGTCGCCCGAGATCGCGCTGCCGTCGTCGAGCGCAACGGACGCGACATGGCCGGTTTCGCCGTGGAGGCGGACATCGGTGACTCGGCCCTCGCGGCGCTCCACCCCGGCGGCTTCCGAGAAAGTGCGCAGGAAGCGGGCATAGCGGCCGGCATCGAGATGATAAGCATAATTGATCGGCGGCAGGTCGCCGGGCTGGTCCTCGGGCGTCCTGGCGAAGCGCTGGAACATCGCGGCCATGGTTTCGGCGTTGAAGACCTGGATCGGGCGCTTGTCCCCCGCCTCGCGGAGCTTGTGCCAAAGCTGGTGAAAGGAAATGCCGTCGACCTCGTAGCCATAGGCGCCGAACGGGTGGAAATAGCTGTCGCCCTTTTTGCCCCAGTTGACGAACTGGATGCCGAGCTTGAAGCCGCCCTGCGCCGCGGCGAGCATTTCCTGCTCGTCGATGCCGAGCAGCTTGTTGAACTGCACGAACGGCGGAATGGTGGCTTCGCCGACGCCAACCGTTCCGATCTGCTCCGATTCGATCAGCACGACATCGAGCTTGTGCGCTGATTTCAGGCGTGAAAGCGCGGCGGCCGCCATCCAGCCCGCCGTTCCGCCGCCCACGATCACGATCCGTTCGATAGCCATAGGGCGTGTGAAATCGCATTTTCCCGGGCCGCTGACCAGTGCCAACCCTCGCCGCCATGAACATTAAGAAGCCACTTGTGAACGTTCACATTCCGACATATGCAGGGGCCAAAGAGCGGTCATCCAATGTCCGCCGCAACAGGGGAGAGGTCGTTTGAAGGCCATCAGCACGAAGTTTGCCGCCGTTTCGCCGCGCGTCCGCGCGCTTTCCGTGGTGTCCGCGCTCGCCATTTGCGCCGCTTATGCCGGGCCTGCGGCGGCGCAGGAAAGTATCGACGAGGAAACGCCGGCCGGCACCCCCGAAGCGGTGGAGGACCAGAGCGACCAGGGCGACGAGATCGTCGTCACCGGCTTCCGCGCCTCGCTCCAGTCGGCGCAGCGGATCAAGCGCGATGCGGACACGGTGGTGGACGTGATCACCGCCGAGGACATCGGCGCGCTTCCCGACCGTTCGGTCGCCGAAGCGCTGCAGCGCGTGCCCGGCGTCAACATCTCCCGCTTCGAGCAGCGCGACGATCCCGACCGTTTCTCCGTGGAAGGCTCGGGCGTGATCATCCGCGGCCTGCCGTTCGTTCAGTCCGAATTGAACGGTCGCGACATCTTTTCGGCCAATGGCGGCCGCACCCTGAGCTTCAACGACGTCTCGCCGGAGCTTCTCGGCCGCGTCGAAGTCTACAAGAACAGCACCGCCGACATGATCGAAGGCGGCATCTCAGGCACGGTG
>DASWMM010000071.1:0-4971 GCA_036399755.1 Allosphingosinicella sp. | reverse complement strand
CGGACGCGCCGCGGGGGTGAGGACCGTGTGCGAATATGCTGTGCGTCCTTCGAGAATGGACAGGTGAAACATGCCCCCGGCATGTTTCAGGATTGCTGGGGGCAATCCGGCCTGTCCATGGTTCGACAGGCTCACCGGCTCCTCAGGATGAGCGGAGTGGGTGGGACGCCGGCGCTTCCCGTAGCGCCTCCGGGTGAGCGGCGCAGGGCTGTGATTCGATTGAACCATTCCGTCACCCCCGCGAAAGCGGGGGTCCCGCTTCTTTCCTTTCTGCACTCCTTGCGCCGCACAGAAGAAGAAGAAGAAGCGGGATTCCCGCTTTCGCGGGAATGACGGGGTCGGCGTCGGGTTGTCGAAGCTATTGCCCCCTGCCCCTGCCGCATTATCTCGTACCCGAAGGAGATTACACACATGGCGCAGGAACAGGCGACGCTTGCGGGCGGGTGCTTTTGGTGCACGGAAGCGGTGTTCAAGGACGTGATCGGGGTGAGCCGGGTGGAGAGCGGCTATATCGGCGGGCACGTGCCGAACCCGACCTACAAGGCGGTGTGCGGCGGCACGACGGGACACGCGGAGGCGATCCGGGTGACGTTCGACAACGACCAGATCAGCTATGCGGACATCCTGGAGATGTTCTTCGCGACGCACGATCCGACGCAGCTCAACCGGCAGGGCAACGATGTCGGCACGCAATATCGCTCGGCGGTGTTTCCGCACGATGCCGAGCAGGAAGCGGCGGTGAAACAGGCGATTGCGCGAAACGCCGGGGATTGGCCGGGGCCGATCGTCACCATAATCGAGCCGCTGTCCGACTGGTGGCCGGCCGAGGATTACCACCAGGATTATTGGGAAGGCGAAGGCCGGAGCAATCCGTATTGTATCGCCATCATCCCGGCCAAGCTTCGCAAGCTCAGGAAAAGCTTCGCCGACAAGGTGAAGAGCGCGGACGCGGCCGCCTGACCCCTCCCCCCGATCAGTGCAGCGGCCAGGTTGCAAGGATCAGGGGGACGCCGAGGACGATGACCAGCAGGCTCAAGGGTGCGCCCAGGCGGGCGTAGTCACTGAAGCGGTAGCCGCCGGGACCCATCACCAGGGTGTTGCACTGGTGGCCGATGGGGGTGAGGAAATCGCAGCCCGCGCCCACCGCGGTCGCCATCAGGAAGGCTTCGGGGCGGTAGCCGAGATCGCTTGCGAAAGTTGCGGCGATCGGCGCCATGACCAGCACGGTTGCGGCGTTATTGAGAAACGGCGTCACCGCCATCGCGGCCACCAGGATCAGGCCGAGCGCGCCCCAGGCGGGGAGCGTCGAGGCGACCTGGGAGAGCCAGGCGGCGACGACTTCGGTTGCGCCGGTGGTGCGCAGGGAATCCGAGACCGGGATGAGGGCGCCGATCATGATCAGGATCGGCCATTCGATGCGGTCGTAAGCCTCGCGCGCGGGCAAGGCGCCGGCGAGCATGATCAGCGCGGCGGCACCGAAAAAGGCGACGGCGACGGGCACGTAGCCGAGCGCCGTCAGCGCCATCGCGGCGGCGAGGATGCCGACGGGGATGAGGCCGCGCCGCGCGCTGCCGAGGCGCAGGGTGCGCTCGGCCAGCGGCAGACAGCCGAGCTCGCGCAGGCGTTCGGGAAGGGTGTCGAGCGTGCCCTGGAGAACGATCACGTCGCCGGGGTTGAGCACGATGTCGCGCAGCCGCGAGGTGATGCGCTCGCCGCGGCGAGAGACGGCGATGAGGTTGACGCCGTGACGGTCGTGGAGCGCCATCCGGCCGGCGGCCTGGCCGATCAGCGCGCTGTCGCGGCCGATCACCGCCTCGATCACACCGACGTTCGAGCTTGCGGTGGCGGCGGCGGCTTCGCGGTGCTGGCCTTCGAGCTCAAGGCCGGCGGCGGCGATGGCGCGTTCCAGCGCGTCGGGGTCGCCCTTCAGGGTGAGGACGTCGCCGGCGTTGATCATCGCGTCGGGCAGCGGCATCGCGCCCGGCTTGCCCCAGCGGTGAATGGAGGTGACGGTGATCTCCCCCTCCACCATGGCGCGAAAGGCGGAGACGGTGATCCCTTCGGCGGGGGAGTTGGCCGGGACTTCGGCTTCGGTGGCGTAATCCTCGATGTCGAGCGCTTCGCCAAGGGTCGGCGCGGCGCGGCGGCTGGCGGGGAGGAGCTTGTAGCCGAAGCGCAGGAAAATGAGGCCGGCGCAGGCGAGACCGAGGCCGACGGGCGCGTAATCGAACATGCCGAACGGCTCGCCGGTCATGTCTTCGCGCACTTTCGACACGATGATGTTGGGCGAGGTGCCGACCAGGGTGATGAGGCCGCCGAGCAGACTTCCGAACGCCATCGGCATCAGCATGCAGGATGGCGAGGAGCCGGACTTCTTGGCGAGCTGGAAGGCGGACGGCATCAGCATGGCGAGCGCGCCGATGTTCTTCACCATTGCGGACAGGAAGGTGACGGAGCCGACCAGGACGGTGAGCTGGCTGCCCATCTTGGTCATGCCGTTGGTCAGGCGGGCGATCACCGCCTCGACCACGCCGGAGCGCTCGACGGCGGCGGAGATGACGAGGGCGGAGGCGACGATGATGACGATGTCGTCGGAGAAGCCGGTGAACGCCTCGTCCGGCTTGACGATGCCGAGCAGCAGACTGACCAGCAAGGCCAGTACGGCGACCAGATCGAAACGGATCCGGCCCCAGATGAAGAGCAGCATCATCCCCGCGAGGACCGCGAAGGCGAGGGCTTGGGGGGTGGTCATGAACGGCCTTGGGGCATGAGAGGAGTACGCGTAACGCCGGGGCGGGCGCGAGGGTCCACGGCCGGTGCGCCGAGCAAAGGGGCGGCGGCGGCGAGGCTTAACTTGCCGCAACCATTGTCTTTCGCGCGTCTGTTGTGCCATGCGCTTGGCCGGAGGCGCTCGAGGGGGGCGCCAGGGAAAATACACAGTTGGAGACGCTCCCCTGCCGGCACCTTGTGTGACCTTGTGGATCGGCCCGTCGCTGGGCGCGGTTGAGCGCGCGTGCCTGAAATCGGTGCTTCGCCAGGGGCACGCGCTTGCCCTCTATTGCTACGCGCCGCCGGCGGGAGTGCCGGAGGGGGTGGAGCTTCGCGACGCCGCCAACATCCTGCCGGAAAGCCGCATCATCCGGCACAAGACGGGCAGTGTCGCCTTGTTCGCCAACTGGTTTCGCTATGAACTCCAGCGGCGTGGGCTGGGGACGTGGCTGGACACCGACGCTTACCTTTTGAAGCCGCTGGAGAGTGAGAAGCCGTATCTGCTCGGCGAATATGAGCCGGGGAAGATCAACAACGGCTTGATCCGGATTCCGGCGGATTCGCCCTTGCTGCCGCCGCTGATAGCGCTGTTCGAGGAGACCAGCGTGCCGCCGTGGCTTCCGTTGCGGGCCAAGGCCGCGGCGTGGTGGCGGCTGCGGACGACCGGCAAGAGCGGGCTGTCGCGGATGCCGTGGGGCGTGGCCGGGCCGCAGGCGCTGACCGCCGTCGCGATCCGCCACGGCCTCCGCCACCTCGCCGAGCCGCCTGAGGTGCTCTATCCGGCGGCGTGGCAGAATGCGGACTGGGTTCGCGACCCCGCGATCCGGGTGGAGGATGTGATCACCGAGCGGACGGTGTCGATCCACCTTTGGAACGAGCGGATCAAGCATTTCAAGAACCAGCCGGCGCCGCCCGGCAGCTTCCTTGCCCGGTTGCAGGCCGAGGGCGCACCCGATGCCATCGAGGCGGCGGCATGAGCCCAACGAACGGCACGCCGGCGGTCAGCGTCATTCTCCCCGTCCACAACGGCATGCCCTATGTGGAGGAAAGCGCCCAATCGATCCTGGATCAGAGCTTCGGCGATTTCGAACTGGTGATCGGCGACGACGGTTCGAGCGACGGGACGAGCGAAGTGGTGGCGCGGCTCGCGGCGCGTGACAGTCGGGTGCGGGTGGTTCGCCGGGAGCAGGCGTCGGGGCTTGCGGCGAGCGCCAATTGGGTGATTTCGGAGACGCGGGCGCCGCTGATCGCCATCGCCCATGCCGACGACCGCGCCTACCCCGAGCGGCTGGCGCGGCAGGTGGCGGTGCTGCGGGCCGAGGCGGACATCGATCTGGTCGGGACCTTGTGGGACGGCATGGACGAGGAAGGCCGCAAGGTGCGTCCCGGCGATTTCTGGCGGCTGCTGCGCCGGTCGAACTTCGCGCCATTCTCGCACAGCTCAATCATGTTCCGGCGAAGCGCCTTCGAGCGCGCGGGCGGTTACCGGCCGCAGGCGGAATATTGGGAGGATCTCGACCTGTATTACCGCATGGCCCGCGCCGGGCGGATCGTGGTGATTCCCCGCGTGCTCTCCACCGTGCGCCACGCGCGGATCAGCACGCGGCTTCGCAACAGCCAGATCCGGGTGGAGAATGCCGTCGACCTGATGTTCCGGTCCACCCAGGCGCATGCGGAGGGCAAGGATCATACGCCGCTGCTGATGGCGCACGCGCCGCTTGCCGAGCACCGGCTTCACCCGATGACCTTCGTGTCGTGCGGATCGACGCGTTTGTGGTCCGGCCGGTCGCCGCGCATCTGGGGGCGGATGCGGGCGCGGGCGCTGCTTCGCTTCGACGCGGCGACGCTTCATGCGCTGTTTTGGGTTGCATGGGGGACGGCAAGCCCCAAGACGCTGCGCATGTTCCTGCGCACTTTGCTCCACATCCGCAATGCCTTCGCCAAGCCGCTGCTCAAGGGGCGGGCCTATGTCGAGTGGCGGCCCGAAGCGGACGAGCACGCGCATGCGCCCGTTTCGGCGCCAGAGGCGGGACGCCGCTGATGCCGCCGTCGCTCAGCGTTGTCATGCCGGTGCACAACGCCCTCCCCTATCTGGATGAGGCGATCGCCAGCATCGCCGCTCAAAGCTACCGCGACTTCGAGCTGGTGATCCTCGATGATTGCTCCACCGACGGATCAAGCGAAGTTCTGAAGGGCTGGGCG
>DASWMM010000070.1:0-6283 GCA_036399755.1 Allosphingosinicella sp. | reverse complement strand
CCAGGGCCGAGACTCCGCCGCCCGCAAGCACGAGGCCGACCACCACGCGGCCGGCCGAGCAGCGTCCCGCGCCTGCCCGTCCCGCCGCCGAGACGCCGCGCGCCGCGGTGCCCGCGCCTGTCAGGGACGCAGCGTCCGTAGCTGCGACCCCGGCACCGGAGCTCCAAGCGCCTGCCGCGACCACGTCCCAGCCGTCCGCCGCCGCGCCGGTGGCGGTTGAGCCGCTTCCCACCACCGTCGAACCGCAGCCGCAACCGGCACAGCAAGGCGCGCCGCAACCTCGCCAAGGCGGCGGCTGGAGCCCCTGGTGGCTGGCGCTTCCGGCGGTGCTGGCGCTTGCCGGTTTCGTCGCGTTTCGCCGCCGCCGGAGCGCCGAGGAAGATTATGCCGAAGTGATGGCGGAGCGCGAGGCGGAGGAGCCCGAAGCGATGGCCGCCGAGGCGCCGCGTGCCGTGGCAGCGCCGGCGCCGCGCAGGAACGCCGAGTCGATCCCGCCAGCGCCCACGGCCGCCGCCAAGCCGGCGCTGAAGCTTCCGCCCAAGGTGCGGGTGGTGCCCGCCGCGCCGGCCGCTCCGCCCGAGCCGGTCGGGCCGCGGGCGGTGCTGGAGATCGAGTTCATCCCGGCCCGCGCTTCGGCCACCGAGGACGCCGCCGTGGTGGAGTTCGAGCTGGTGCTGAAGAATGTCGGCGACGCGCCGGCCGGCAACATCCGCATCGACACGCGGATGTTCAACGCCAGCGCGACCAAGGAAATGGCGGACTTCCTGAAGGGGCCGATCCACGAAACGAGCGGATCGCCGCACGTGCAGATCGCGCCGGGCGACGAGCTGCGCCTGCAAAGCGCGATGGCGATGCCGAAGCAGGATGTGCGCGAGATCATGATGCAGGGCCAGCGCTTGTTCGTGCCGGCGGTGGCGTCGGTGTTCGCCTGGGACTGGGGCACGGACGGGCGCGGGCGCGCGACGATGTCGTGGCTGGTTGGGCGCGAGACGGAGAACAAGGCGGCGAAGATGGGGGCGTTCCGGCTTGACCTGGGGCCGCGGATTTACCGGCACGTCGGGGTACGGCCGCTTAAGCTGGTGGCTTAGGGGGGCACAGCTTGGTGATCTCATGATGATACCAACAACTTCGTCTTTTTTCCGGGCTTCTGGTTTCGTTCGCCGGTGGGAAGCCCTTATGCCGCAAATGCCTCGGTTGGGACTGTCCACGCAGCCACCGCGCCGTCCAGGGCTGCGGCTTTTAGCCCTGCTGCCTCCGGCACCACGCAGGCCAGGTAATAACGCGCCGCGGCAATCTTCATGCTGAGGAAGAGGGGGTCGCCCTCGCCTGCCTCTAGCTGGCGTTCGGCCTCTTCGCGCTGGCGGTGCATGAGCCAGCCGCAGGTCGCGGCGGAGAGCATATTGAGGAAGGGGTAGGAACCGCCGAGCTTCGCGTCGGGCGCGGCGGCGGCGAGGTGGGCGGCGACTTGCTCGATCGCGTCGAGCAGGTCGGCGAGGGGTTCGCCGGCCTCGGCGCGCATGTCCGCGATCAACGACGCGAACACGGTGCCGCCTTCCAGGCCGAGCTTGCGGCCGACGAGGTCGGCGGCCTGGATGCCGTTGGTGCCTTCGTAAATGGGGGCGATGCGGATGTCGCGCAGGTGCTGGGCGGCGCCGGTTTCCTCGACGAAGCCCATGCCGCCGTGGATTTGGACGCCGAGGCTCGCGACTTCGCAGCCGATGTCGGTGCCGTAGGCCTTGACCAGGGGGGTGAGGAGATCGGCGCGGGCTTGCGCGGCCCGGTCACCGAGGCTGCCGCGGTCGGTTTGGCCGGCGGCGTAGTAGCAAAGGGCGCGGGCGGCCTGGGTGAGCGCCTTCATGCGGAGCAGCATTCGGCGGACGTCGGGGTGGTCGATGATCGCGGCGGGGCGGCCTTCGCGCGCGCCCTGCACCCGGCCAGTGGCGAAAGCGACGGCGGCCTGGGTGGCGCGCTCGCCGATCGAGACGCCCTGCAGGCCGACGTTGAGCCGCGCGTTGTTCATCATGGTGAACATGGCGCGCATGCCGCCCATTTCCGGGCCGACCAGCCAACCGGTGCAGCGTCCTTCGTCGCCATAGGACATGACGCAGGTGGGGGACGCGTGGATGCCGAGCTTGTGCTCGATCGAGACGCAGCGCAGGTCGTTGGGGGTGCCGTCGGGCAGCACTTTCGGGACGAGGAAGAGCGAGATGCCGCGGGTGCCCGGCGGCGCATCGGGGGTGCGGGCGAGGACGAGGTGGACGATGTTGTCGGCCATGTCGTGATCGCCGAAGGTGATGAAGATCTTGGTGCCGGTGATCGAGAAGCTGCCGTCTCCGTTGGGCACGGCGCGGGACTTGAGCGCGCCGACATCGGAGCCGGCCTGCGGCTCGGTGAGGTTCATGGTGCCGCTCCACTCGCCGGTGACGAGCTTGGGCAGCCACTGCGCCTTGAGCTCGTCGGAGCCGTGGTGTTTCAGCGCTTCGACGGTGCCGGGGGTGAGCATCATGATCAGCGAAAAGGCCATGTTGGCGGCGCCGAGATCCTCCATCACCACGGTGGCAAGGGTGAGCGGCAGGCCCTGGCCGCCATATTCGGCCGGGCCGGCGAGCGTGCCCCAGCCGGCTTCGACATAGGCGCGATAGGCCTCTTTGAAGCCGGGCGGCATGGTGACGCCGTCCGGCGACCATTTCGCGCCCACCGAGTCGCCGATGCGGTTCAAGGGCGCGAACTCGCCGGCGGCGAAGGCCCCTGCCCCTTCGACGATGGCCTCGACCAGATCGGGCGTCGCATCGGCGAAGGTGGGGTGCGCCGCGAGCTCGTCGATGCGGACGATGTGGCGGAGCACGAACAACTGGTCGGCGACGGGCGGCGTATAGGTCATTCTCGCTCCGGTGGTGCAAGGGGTGAGGCAGGGCTATAGCGCGGTGCCGTGAACCCGCCAAACGCCCCTTCCCCTTACCAGACGCGCGTGCTGCCGCTGAGCGGGGCGGCGGTGGGGCAAGCGGCGCGGCTGATCCTGGCGGGCGAGCCGGTCGCGGTGCCGACCGAGACGGTTTACGGGCTTGCGGCGGATGCGACGAATGCGGAGGCGGTGGCGCGGATCTACGCGGCCAAGGGGCGACCCAGCTTCAACCCGCTGATCGTGCATGTGCTCGACCTCCAAGCGGCGGAGCGGCTGGCGGTGTTCTCGGAGGCGGCGCGGGCGGTTGCGGCGGCGTTCTGGCCGGGGCCGGTGACGTTGGTGCTGCCGCTGCGTGGGGGTGCGGGACTTGCTCCGGCGGTGACAGCGGGTCTCGGCACGGTGGCGGTGCGCTGCCCGGCGCATCCGGCGATGCGGGCACTGCTGAGCGCGTGCGGGCGGCCGCTTGCCGCGCCGTCGGCCAATGCCAGCGGGCGGATCAGCCCGGTGAGCGTGGCGCATGTGCTGAGCACCTTAAGCGGGCGCGTGAAGCTGATCCTGGACGACGGCGGGTCGGAGGAGGGGCTGGAATCGACCATTGTCCGGATCGACGCCGCGGGGGTTGCGCTGCTTCGCCCGGGGCCGGTGGAGATCGGCGACATTGCCGCGGTGGCGGGGCTTGCCGAGGCCGAGGCCGGGGCGGCAATCCAGGCGCCGGGACAGATGGCCAGCCATTATGCGCCAACCAAGCCGGTGCGGTTGAATGTGCGCGAGGCGGCGGCGGGGGAGTGGCTGATCGGCTTTGGCGCGGTGGAAGGCGACGAGAGCCTGAGCCCGTCGGGAGACCTGCGCGAAGCGGCGGCGAATTTGTTCAGCGCGCTGCACCGGGCCGAAGCGTGGGCGCCGGAGCGGATCGCGGTGGCGCCGATCCCGGAGGAGGGCATCGGCCGGGCGATCAACGACCGGCTGAGGCGGGCGGCGGCGCCGCGCTGACGGAACCCGGCGGGCGCTGAAGAGAAGCGGCGGGCGCTGAAGAGAAGCGGTGGGCGCTGAAGAAACGCGGGCTTGGGCCGCTTCGTCAGGCCAGCTTGTCGGCGTAGAGCAGGCGGCCGGGGCCGAGGCGCGCGAGCACTTGCTGAAGGCTGTTGTACGACATTGCGAAACAGCCTTCCGAGCGGCCGAGCTTGCCGGTTTCGGCGATCACTTCGGGCTCCGCATACCAGGCGGAGTGGACCACGATGGCGCGGCCTTCGGCGTTGCTGTTGCGGTTCTCCAGGCCCTTGAGCTTCATCGAGCGGCCGTATTTGCCCTGATAGTAACTGCCGGTGAGGTAGGCGCCGGCCGACGAAGCGTTGGAGCCGTAGGCGTTGGAGAAATGCTCGAGGTGGCCGCAATGGGCCGGATCGGAGCCGCGGCCGTGGGCGACGAAGTGGCTGGAAACACGGCCCGAAGCGGTGTCGAGAAGGTAAAAGCGCTTTTCGCCCGAGGCCTTGGAGAAATCGGTGATCCCGACGGTGTCGAGATGGCGCAGGTTGCGGCGGTTGGCGTCGAAGGCGGCGCGGGCGCGGGCGAGGAGCCGGGGATCGATTGCGCCATCGACGAGAATGCGCGGCTGGGCCGGGACCCGGGCCGCTACGGCCGCGGGAGCCCGCGTGGGGGTAGCTTTCGGCTCCTTGCCGAGGCCGGCGACGATCTGTGCCAGGGTCTGGGCCTGGGCGGTGGAAGCGAGCACGCCGGCGGCAGCACCGGCGCCAAGCAATTGCCTGCGCGAGTAAATCACTGTGTGGAACCCCTCCGCTATGGCCAAGCTATATAGGGGAAAAAAGGTTAAAACTGAATGAATTGAGGGGCGCGAACGGGGCCGGGACAGGCGCTTTGGCCCGGGTAGCACACGGTTCGTCGGTAAGTGGCTGCTGGAGCGGGAACCAAGATGATTCGCGCGGGACGGCGGCGACTTGCTGGCAGGAGAAGAAGAAGCGGGATTCCCGCTTTCGCGGGAATGACGGCTGGGCGCGAAAGCGCGGCTAGATCTTCTCGGCGTAGAGGAGGCGGCCGGAGCCCAGGCGGGTCATGGCTTCGGCGTGGCTGATGCCGGGCAGCGCGAAGCAGCCTTCGGAGCGGCCGAGCTTGCCGAACTGGGCGATCATCGAAGGCTCGGCGTAGCGGGCGGAGTGGACGACGATGGCGCGCGCTTCGGCGTTGTAATTGGTGTGATCGAGGCCGGAGAGGCGCATCGACCAGCCATATTTGCCGGTATAGGCGTTGCCGGTGAGGTAGGCGCCTTCCGACGTCGCTTCCGAGCCGAAATCGTTGGAGAAATGCTCGAGCCAGCCGCTGTGCGCCGGATCGGAGCCGCGGCCGTGGGCGCACAGATGCTCGGTCGTGAAGCCGGAGCGCAGATCGACGATGTAGAAGCGGGGATCGCGGGAGGCGCGGCTGAAATCGGCGATCCCGATCACGTCGGCATGGGGAATGATGCCGCGGCGCGCCTCGAGCGCGGCCATCGCGCGGGCGCGGAGCGCGGGATCGATGTGGGGCTGGAACGGCGCAACGGCGGCGAAGGCCCGGGCCGGCAGGACGCCCGCGGCCCCTGCGGCGGCGGCGATCGACAGAAACGAACGGCGTGAAAGCGACACTAAGCGATCTCCAACAGGCTGTAATCATTGCAGGGTCGCTCCGTTCCCTCAACGTGCTGGGGCCCGGTTCCAATCCGCTCGCCCCGCCGATGAATCAACTCGCCGCTTTTCGTTACGGAACCGCAAGGCCGGAACGCGCGTCTTTGAGCCTATGGGCGCCTTCGACCGACTCGCCGTGAAGCCTGGATTGCCGCCGATGGAGGCGAAATCGGTCGATTCGCTGCCCGACGGCGGCGGGTGGCAGTACGAGCCCAAATGGGACGGCTTCCGCTGCCTGGTGTTCCGCGACGGGCCGGAAGTGCATCTCCAGTCCAAGGCGGGCAAGCCGCTCGGCCGCTATTTCCCGGAAGTGGTGGACCTGGTGCTGCAGATGGAGGCGGACCGGTTCGTGGCGGACGGCGAGCTGATCATTCCGGTGGACGGCGCCCTGAGCTTCGATGCGCTGCAGCTTCGCCTGCATCCGGCGGAGAGCCGGGTGAAGAAGCTGGCGGCGGAAACGCCGGCGCAGTTGATGCTGTTCGACCTCCTTTTCTATCGCGAGACGAGCTACCTCGCGGCGCCGCTGGAACTGCGCCGATCGTCGCTGGAGATCCTGCACCGGGGCGAGGAAAGCGAGGATTTGCTGTTGTCGCCGTTCACCGAGGACCGGAACGTGGCGCAGGGCTGGCTCGATTTGGCCGGCGGGGCGCTGGACGGCGTGGTCGCGAAGCGGCGGGACGGCGTCTACGAGGCCGGCGAGCGGGCGATG
>DASWMM010000069.1:0-1627 GCA_036399755.1 Allosphingosinicella sp. | reverse complement strand
CCGCGTCGAAATCAGCCCGGAGTGGGATGGGCATGGCGAACCTCCCGTGTTCGCCATGTTGAATCAGTTCGCCGCCACCAGGGGAATCTGGAGGCTTCTGTGAGGTCGCGGGACGCGCGTCCTCGCACGGCGGGCATCGGGCGCGAGGCTGTGCCCCGTGGGGTGATGTAAGAGCGCCGATCCTCGGAGAGGTTCGAGACTGATCAGGCGGCCACAGCAGGCAGCCTGACGGTGTCAGTATGGGCGAGGCGCGCCAGGGTTTCCAGGCTCATGTATCGGCGCGCGACGGCCCATTCATCGTTGGTCTCCAGCATCAGGGCGCCGACGAGGCGGATAATGGCTGCGTCGTTTGGGAAGATGCCGACGACGTCGGATCGACGCTTGATCTCTTTGTTGAGCCGCTCGAGAGGATTGGTGCTGGAGATCTGCGGCCAGTGGTCCTTGGGGAAGTCCATGTAGGCCAGCACGTCCTCGCGCGAGGCATCCATCATCGCGCCGAGCTTGGGCTGCTTCTCGCGGAGCGCGTCGGCGACGACGTTCCACTGCGCCGCGGCCTCGGCCTTGGTCTCCTGGGCGAAGATGGTCTTCAGCATGGCGGCGACGGCGGCACGCTGCTTGGCCGGGGCGTGGGCAAGCGCATTGCGCATCCAATGCACACGGCACCGTTGCAGGCCTGCATTGAAGACGCGCCGGACGGCGGCGCGCAGGCCCTTGTGGTCGTCGGCGATCACCAGCTTGATGCCACGCAGACCGCGGTCGGCCAGCGAGCGGAGAAAGTCGGTCCAGAAGGTCTCCGCCTCGGAGGGGCCGACGGCGATGCCCAGCACTTCGCGCTTGCCGTCGCTGTTGACCGCCACAGCGACTATCACGGCACGGCTGATGATCCGCCCGCCCTCGCGGACCTTGATGTAGGTGGCATCAAGCCAGAGGTAGGGCCAGGCGCCTTCAAGCGGGCGGCTCAGGAAGGCGTTCACCCGGATGTCGATCTCGGCGCACAGCCGCGACACCTGGCTCTTCGACATACCGCCCGCGCCCATCGCCTTCACCAGGTCGTCGACGGAGCGGGTCGACACGCCGTGCACGTAGGCCTCCTGGATCACCGCCACCAGCGCCTTTTCCGCCGTGCGTCGGGGCTCCAGGAAGCTCGGGAAGTAGGAGCCCTTGCGCAACCGGGGGATCGCCAGCTCGATCCGCCCCGCACGGGTATCCCACTCCCGCGCGCGGTAGCCGTTGCGGTGCGCGTCGCGCAGCGGCGTGCGGGCGCCCTTTGCCGCCCCCGCCGCTACTTCGGCCTCCGCCTCCATCATCCGCTCCGCGGCGAAGGCCAGCATGTCGCGCACCAGGTCGCTGTCGGCGTCCTTCTCCACGAGGTCGAGAAGCGCCATTCTCTCATTGGTCATCGTCGGTCTCCGGTTCGGTCACAGGTCTCGCAACCCAAACCCTACCGAAGATTGGCGGTGGCCGCCCACAGAGCCCCTGGCCGCGCGCTGCGCTACGCCAGGGGCTCCGCGCGCGGCCTCGTACACCACCAGCCGGGGCACAGCCGACTGCGCCCGCGGCACGTAGTCGCGCGACGGCAGCGGCGTCCTCGGCTGGACACCAACCGTGGAACTCGGGGTTTCCCCAG
>DASWMM010000068.1:0-2549 GCA_036399755.1 Allosphingosinicella sp. | reverse complement strand
GGAAGGCGATTCCAAAGGCGAAGATGAAGTGCATCACCAGCGACAGGTAATCGCCGACCGCGGGCAGCGCCTCCTGCTTGATGCCGCCGAGATTGCCTTCGAACTTCAGGAAGAACTTAAAGGCGGTCGGCATCACCACATAATAAGCCAGCGCGCCGCCAAGCCCGAACAGCACCGGCGTCGCGATCAGGAAGGGCAGAAAGGCGCGCTTCTCCTTGGCGTAGAGGCCGGGCGCGACGAACAGCCAGATCTGGTTGGCGATGATCGGGAACGCCAGGAAAAACGCGGCGAACAATGCCACCCGAATCTGCACGAAAAAGGCTTCGTACAGCTTGGTGTAGATCAACGTGCCCTCACCCTCGCCGAACGCCTTCACCAGCGGCTGGGCGAGAAAGGCAAAGATGTGGTCGGCGAAATAGAAGCACACCGCAAAGCAGGCGCCCAGCGCCAGAAACGACCAGATCAGCCGCCGGCGCAGCTCGATCAGATGCTCCATCAAGGGCGCGCGGCTGTCGTCCAGCTCCCTCACGGCAGCGGCTCTCCGGGCGTACGCACGGGAGCCACCTCGGCAGGCGGCGCGGCCGCCTTATCCAGGGAAGGTGGCTCCGGCGACGCGGCGGAAACCCACGGGTCCCGCTCGCCTACCTCGTCGTCCGGCGCGGGAGCCAGCGGCGGCACGCTGTCCGGCGCCGGCATGCCCGCGGCCGAATCCCACGCGCCAACCGCGCCGGGATGCTCGCGCATGATCCGCTCATTATCCTCGCGCCACTTCTTTTCCATTTCCTGAAGCTCGGATTCGCGCATCATGGTGTCGATGCCGGAGCGGAAATGGCGGGCCATGCCGCGGGCGCGGCCGACCCATTGGCCAACGGTGCGCATCACGCGCGGCAGATCCTTGGGGCCGATCACGATCAGCGCCACCACGGCAATGATCAGCAGCTCGGAATAGCCGATGTCGAACATGGCGCGCGCTTAAGCGGCGGCTAGAGGGTCAGGGCTCGCGCCGGGCGTCGGTTTTGTCGATCTCGACCGTGCGCTCGGCCGTGCGTTCCACCCTCGGCTCCGGGGCCGCGTCGAGCGGCGTGTCGTCGCGCAGGCGGCGCGGCTCGGCGAGCGGCGCGGGCCTGGCCGCGGCCTCCTCGTCCTCCGTCATGCCCTTTTTGAAGCTTTTCAGGCCCTTCGCGACATCGCCCATCATGTCGGAAAAGCGGCCTTTGCCGAACAAGAGAAGGATGATGATCCCGACGATCAGCCAATGCCAGATGCTGAAACCACCCATGATCCATATTCTCCGATAAAGGCTTGGCTGCCTACCTAGGGGCAGCGCCGGTTTCCCGCAATGGCGGCACATGCCCCGGCGCGCGGCGGCGAAGCATATTGGTGCGCCCTTTGCCTTAGTCTCCCTCCGGTCCGGTTTCCAGCACGAGCTGTTCCAGCGCCGCATCGATCGGATCGAGCAGCCCCGCCGCCCTTAAATCGTCGATGCCCGGCAGGTCGCGCCGGCTCTCCAGCCCGAAATGGGCGAGAAAGGCGGTGGTGGTGGCATAGGTGAGCGGCCGCCCGGGCACTTCGCGGCGGCCGGCGGGGCGGACCCAGCCCGCCTCCATCAGCACATCCAGCGTGCCCTTGGAGATCTGCACGCCGCGGATCGCCTCGATCTCGGCGCGGCTGACCGGCTCGTGGTAGGCGATGATCGCCAGCGTTTCGACGGCGGCGCGGGACAGCTTGCGGCTTTCGTCGCGCTCGCGGCGGAGGAGGTGGGCCATGTCGCCGGCGGTCTGGAAGTGCCACTTCCCCCCGCGCTCCACCAGGTTGATGCCCCGCCCGGCATAGTGACTTGCAAGCTCGGCAAGCGCGGCCTTCACGTCCACACCCGCGCCGACATGCTCGCCGATCTCGTCGGCGCCCATTGGTTCGGCGGCGGCGAACAGCACCGCTTCGACGGCGCGAAGATCGTCGGACAGCTCGTTCATGCCGAGCGTAGAAACAGCGGCGCGAAGGCCGCTTCCTGATCGAGCTCCAGCCGCCCGCGCCGGGCAAGCTCCAGCGCCGCGACGAAGCTCGAGGCAAGCGCGGACTTGCGATATTCCGGATCCTGCGTTGCCGGCAGGAAGGCCTCAATGCGCGTCCACTGCACCCGGTGGCCGAGCATCCGCTCGACTCGGGTCAGCGCTTCGTCGAGCGTCATCACCGGCCGGCGATGGACCATGTGCACGGCAGGCTCGGTGCGCGCGCGGACCGAGCCGTAGGCGGCGATGAGGTCGTAGAGATCGGCCTGCCAGAGCGACTTGCGGATCACCCGCAGCCCCTCCGGCGCGCCGCGGGCGAAGACGTCGCGGCCGAGCCGGTCGCGGTTGATCAGCCGCACCCCGGCCTCGCGCATCGCGGCGAGGCGCTGAAGGCGAAGCTGGAGCCGCAGCGCCAACTCTTCCGGACTCGGGTCCTGCTCCGGGTCCTTAGGCAGGAGCAGGCAGGATTTGAGGTACGCGAGCCACGCGGCCATCACCAGGTAATCGGCGGCGATCTCCAGCTTCAGCTTCTTCGCGTCG
>DASWMM010000067.1:0-11756 GCA_036399755.1 Allosphingosinicella sp. | reverse complement strand
CCTCATGATCAAAGGCCTCGCCGCTCTTTCCTTTCTCCTCGCGGGCACCAGTGCATTCGCGCAGACCGAGCCGCTGGCGAGCACGCCCGCGGTGGCGCCGGTCGCGGCCAAGCCGGGGGCCGACAAATGGGACATCACCAGGCCGCCGATGCCGACCCGCGAGGTCAAGATCGACGTTTCAGAAGGGACGTGGATGAACCTCGATCTCAGCCCGGACGGGCGGAGAATCGCGTTCGACCTGTTGGGCGACATCTACACCATTCCCGTGACGGGCGGCCGCGCGACGCGGATCGCGGAAGGGCTAGCGCACGAGATGCAGCCGCGCTTCTCGCCGGACGGAAAGCGCATCGCCTTCACCTCCGACCGGGGCGGCGGCAACAACATCTGGATCATGAATGCCGACGGATCGGACAAGCGCCAGCTCACCAAGGAGACCTTCAACCTCCTCAACAACCCGTATTGGAGCCCGGACGGGCGCTTCGTCGCTGCGAGGAAGCATTTCACCACCCAGCGCTCGCTCGGCACCGGCGAGATTTGGGTCTACCATGTCGGCGGCGGCGGCGGCGGCGGCGTGGCCCTGGTCGAGCGGCCGAGCCCGCAGCACCAGAAGGAACTGGGCGAGCCGGCCTTCACCCCGGGTGGCGACGGCATCTATTTCAGCCGCGACGTCACGCCGGGCGCGAACTTCGAATATGCCCAGAACGGCAATGGCGAGGTGTTCGCCATCGAGCGCTACGATGTGAAGACGGGCGAGCGCACCAAGGTTGCCGGCGGCCCGGGCGGCGCGGTGCGGCCGACGCCGTCGCCCGACGGCAAGTATCTCGCCTACGTCCACCGCGAGCGCGAGAAAACGAAGCTCTACGTGAAGGACCTGCGCTCGGGCGAGGAGCGCAAGATCTACGATGCGCTCGACCAGGACATGCAGGAAACCTGGGCGGTCGAGGGCGCCTATCCGAACATGGACTGGACCCCCGACAGCCGGTCGATCGTGTTCTGGGCGGGCGGCAAGATCCGGCGCGTCAACATGGACGGCAGCGGCGCGGCGGAAATCCCGTTTCAGGTGGCAGACACGCGGATCGTGATCGATCCGGCGCGGCCGACGGTGGAGGTTGCGCCGGACAGCTTCACCACGCGCATGCCGCGCTTCGCCTCGGTGTCTCCCGATGGGCGGCGGGTGGTGTTCGAAAGCCTCGGGCGGCTCTACGTGCGCGACGTTTCGGGCGGCAGCCCGCGCAAGCTCACCGCCGAGGACAGCGACTTCCAGCTTTTCCCGAGCTGGTCACGCGACGGCAAGCGCATCGTTTTCGTGAGCTGGAACGACCAGCGGTTGGGCGAAATCCGCACGGTGGGCGCCGACGGGCGCGGCGTGCGCACCGTGACCCGCCAGCCGGGCCATTATTCGCGCCCGCGTTTTTCACCGAACGGCGACACCATTGTGTTCGAGCGCGGCACCGGCGGCGACATCACTTCGGAGCGCTGGTCGGAGGACCCGGGTGTGTTCCGGGTGGCGGCTGCGGGCGGCGATCCGGTGCGGCTTGCGCGCAGCGGCGGCAACCCGCAGTTCGGCGCGGAGGGCGACCGCATCTTCATGGAGATTTCCGAGGATCAGAAATACAAGCTGATCAGCACCGACCTGAACGGCAAGGACCGCCGCACCCACGCCCAGGGCGAGATGATCACCGGGTACGAAGTCTCGCCGGCCGGCGACCAGATTGCGTTCCGCGAAGGCTATGACGTTTATGTCGCGCCGTTCTTCGCCGGTGCCAAGCCGATCGACTTCGGCGCCAAGGCAACCAACCTGCCGGTGATCCGCGCAAGCGGCGAGGGCGGGCAATATTTCCACTGGGCGCAAGGCGGGCGGGAGCTCGGCTGGAGCGTCGGGCCGACGCTTTACACGGTGAACACCGCCACCATGATCCGCAACGCGCCGCCCGCGGGTGAGGCGCAGGACACATATACGCCGCCCAAGACCGGCATTTCCCTCGCCATGACCCGCCAGGCCGACAAGCCGCGTGGGCTGGTGGCGCTGACCGGCGCGCGGGTCGTCACCATGGCTGGGGCGGACGGCGGCGTCATTGAGGACGGCGTGATCCTGATCGAGGACAACCGCATCCGCGCGGTCGGCCGCCGCGGCGAAGTGCAGGTGCCGGCCGGCGCCAGGACGGTGGACGTCGCGGGCAAGACGATCATCCCCGGCCTGATCGACGCGCACGCCCACGGCCCGCAAGGCTCCGACGACCTCATCCCGCAGCAGAATTGGTCCAACCTCGTCCACCTGGCGTTCGGAGTCACCACCATCCACGATCCGTCGAGCACGGCGAGCGAGATCTTCGCGGCCGGCGAGATGCAGCGCGCCGGCATGGTGATCGCGCCGCGCATCTTCTCGTCGGGCGAGATCGTCTACGGCGCGAAATCGCCGGGGCGGTTCGCGGGCATCGAAAGCCTCGACGATGCGCTTGCCCATGTCCGGCGCCTGAAGGCGCAGGGTGCGCACAGCATCAAGAACTACAACCAGCCGCGCCGCGACCAGCGCCAGCAGGTCATCGCCGCGGCGCTTCGCGAGAATATCGCGGTCGTGGCGGAGGGCGGCTCGCTCTACAACATGGACCTGACGCTGATCGCCGACGGCAACACCACGCTTGAGCACAATATTCCGCAGGCGATGCTTTACGCGGACGTGCTGAGCTTCTTTCCGCAAACCAAGGTCGGCTACACGCCGACGCTGGGCGTCACCTACGGCGGGCTCGGCGCGGAGCCTTATTGGAGCCAGGAAAGCCAGGTGTGGCGCCACCCGCTGCTCACCCGCCACGCACCGCCGACCTTTCTTCAGGAGGAACTGGTGCGGGTGACTCAGGCGCCGGAGGAGGATTTCGTCGACGCGGTCAGCGCCCGCACCGCCCACCTGCTGTCCAAGCGCGGCGTGCCGGTGAGCATCGGCGCCCATGGCCAGCAGCAGGGTATCGCGGCGCATTGGGAATTGTGGTCGTTCGTGCGCGGCGGCTGGTCGCCGCTGGAGGCGCTTCAGGCCGGCACGGTGACTCCGGCGCGGGCGCTCGGCTTTTCCGACATCGGCACGCTGGAGGCGGGCAAGCTCGCCGATCTCGTCATCCTGGATGCCAACCCGCTGGAGAATATCCGCAACTCGGAGAAGATCTCCAAGGTGATGCTCAACGGCCGCCTCTACGATTCGGCGACCATGAATGAGGAAGTGACCGGCACCCGCAAGCGCGCGGCCTATTTCTGGGAATGAGCCGCTAGGGTTTCGCTAAGCTTTATAGGCCATGCTTCCCCCTCCTGGGGAGGAGGACGCATGGCCGAGGCAGCATATGAAGGGTTCGTGGACCCCTGGTCCGACCGCCGCGGCGAGGATCGCCGCGAGGGGCTGATCGACACCGCCCTCCTGCATTTTCGGGGCAAGCCGTACCGGGTGCCGGTGATCAACATCTCCTCGCGCGGGGCGCAGATCGAATGCGGTCTGGAGACGCGGCTTGGCGAGCCGGTGCTTGTCGAATTCGACCAGTGCAGTTCGATGCACGCTTTCGTGCGGTGGAATCGCGAGGGCAGGATCGGGCTGAACTTCGGGCATGAGCTGGTGCTGGGGAAGTAGGGTTTATTCCTCCCCCGGTTTTCCGGGGGAGGGGGACCGCCCGCAGGGTGGTGGAGGGGTGCGAGCGTAGCGAGCGTTCTAAGACCCTCCGCTTCGCTCCGGGCCCCGCCACCGCACTTCGTGCGGTCCCCCTCCCCTGCAAATGCAGGGGAGGATTTTAGCTCCCGATCGCCTTTAGCACCGTCGGCGTGATCCCGGTGACCATGCGTTTGATGCCCTGAAAGTTGGGGTGCACGCGGTCCGGCAGGTTGAGGGCGAAGTTGCCTGCCACCCCCGCTAGGAAGAACGGGTAAAGCGGCGCGTCGTATTTGCGGGCCAGGTCCGGGAAGATGGTGTTGAACTTCGCCATATAGTCGCGGCCCAGATTGGGCGGGGCGAGCATGCCGGCGACGATCACCGGGATGTCGCGCTTCTTGAACTCGGCGAGGATGAAATCGAGGTCTTCGCGGGTCTGTTCGGGGCGGATGCCGCGCAGCATGTCGTTGGCGCCCAGGGCGACGATGGCGAGGTCCGGCTTGCGCTTCAAGCCGTCAAGCGTCCAGCGCACCCGGGCGCGGCCGTTGCCCGCCGTGTTGCCGGACACGCCGCCGTTCGTCACGAAGGCGCGCACGCCGTGGCGGCGGAGCACGTCCTCGAGCTGCGGCGCGAAGCCCTGGTCGCGCGGCAGGCCGTAGCCCGCGGTGAGGCTGTCTCCGAAGGCGAGGATGTGGACGTCCCGCCCCTGCGCGGCCGCGCCGCTTTCCAGCCCCGCCATCAGCAGCAGCGCGTAGACAATGCGCCGCGCCGCCCCATATGCCATCCGTAACGACATCGGATCCCAATTCCCTTCATGACCAGCTCCTATGTTATCGACGCGCAGGATGTCACCCTTTCGCTCGGCTCCGGCGAGGCCAAGGTGGAGATTTTGCGCGGCATCGCCCTTCAAGTCGCGAAGGGCCAAAGCGTTGCACTGCTTGGGCCATCGGGCAGCGGAAAATCCTCTTTGATGGCAGTGCTTTCCGGGCTTGAGCGGGCCAGCGGCGGATCCGTGCGGGTGACGGGGCAGGATTTCACGGAGCTGGACGAAGACGGTCTGGCGCGGGCGCGGCAGGGGCGGATCGGGATCGTGCTGCAGGCCTTTCACCTGCTGCCTACCATGACCGCGCTCGAGAATGTCGCGGTGCCGCTGGAGCTTGCCGGGGCGGACGGCGCGTTCGAGACGGCGCGGCGGGAGCTGGAAGCGGTGGGGCTTGGGCACCGGGTGACGCACTATCCGGCGCAGCTTTCGGGCGGCGAGCAGCAGCGGGTTGCGATTGCGCGCGCAACGGCGGCGCGGCCGGAACTGATCTTTGCGGATGAGCCGACGGGCAATCTGGACGGGGCGACGGGCAATGCGATCCTCGACCTGTTGTTCGAGCGGCAGCGGGATACCGGGGCGACCTTGCTGGTGATTACCCACGATCCGGCGCTGGCGGCGCGCTGCGGGCGGGTGCTGGAGATGGGGGACGGGCGGATCGTGCGGGATTCGGGGGCGTGAGGGGTAGCGGAAATCCTCCCCGGGACGGGGAGGGGGACCAGCCGCAGGCTGGTGGAGGGGGCTCTTCGTCCACGTCGGAGTGGGTGTCGGAACCCCCTCCACCGCACTTCGTGCGGTCCCCCTCCCCGTCCCGGGGAGGATTTAGCCTGTGAACCTCCCCTTCCGCCTTGCACTCCGCGATCTTCGCGGCGGCCTCTCCGGCTTGCGGCTGCTCGCCATCTGCCTGTTCCTCGGCGTTGCCGCTCTGGCGGGCGTGGGTTCGCTCTCCTCCGCTATCGTCACTTCGCTTGCCGAGCGCGGTCAGGAGATTCTTGGCGGCGATGTTCAGCTCACCGTCGGCGGGCGGGAGGCGAGCGCCGACGAGCTTGCCGCCTTTGCGCGCGAGGGGCAGGTCAGCGCGATCGTGCGGATGCGAGCGATGGCGGCGCGGCTGGACGGCAACGAAAGCGTGCTTGCCGAGCTCAAGGGCGTGGACGAGGCCTGGCCGCTTTACGGCCGGTTCAGCCTCGCCCGCGGCGCGCTGGCGCAGCGCCCCGGCGCGGGCGATGTGGCAATCGGCGAGGAGCTTGCCGACCGTCTTTCCGTACGCATCGGCGACCGCATCCGCGTCGGCGAGGCCGAATTGCGGATCGTCAGCCTGATCGCGCAGGAGCCGGACCGGGTGGGGCAGGGCTTCACGCTTGGGCCGACGATCCTCGTCTCGCGCGAAGGGCTTGCCGCCACCGGGTTGGTCCAGCCGGGAAGCCTGTTCACCAGCGGTTATCGGCTCAAGCTGCCGGCGGGGACCGATCCGGAGGAAAAGGCCAAGGCGCTGACCAGCCGGTTCAAGGACGCCGGCTACCAGGTGCAGGACCGTTCCAACGGCGCACCGGGGACCCGCCGGTTCATCGGGCGGCTTGGGCAATTCCTGACCCTGATCGCACTCACCGCGCTGATCGTGGCAGGGATCGGCGTCGGCAACGGGGTCAGTTCATGGCTCGACTCGAAGCGCGGCACCATTGCCACGCTGAAGCTGCTCGGCGCCCCGAGCCGGACGATCTTCCTATCCTACCTGATCGAGATCGGTCTCGTTGCCGCGGGCGCGATCCTGCTTGGTTTGGCGGTGGGTGCGCTGGTGCCCTCCGTCGTCGCCGCCGTGGCGGGGGACGCGCTGCCGGTCCCGCCGCGCGCGGGTCTGTACCCGCTGCCCCTGCTGGCGAGCGCCGCCTACGGCTTGCTCATCGCCCTCGTCTTCGCGCTTGTGCCGCTCGCCCGTGCGCGCACGGTAACGGCGGCGAGCCTGTTCCGGGGCCATCTCGAGCCGCTGCGCCGCGCCGGCTGGGGCGCTTACCTCGGCGCCGCATTCGCCGCCGTGCTGATCGCCGCCCTTGCCATCGGCACGGCGCGGGAGCCGGGCTTCGCGGCGGGCTTTATCGGCGCGGCGCTCGGCCTGCTGCTGCTCCTCACCCTGCTCGGCGGCCTGATCCGCTGGCTCGCCTCCAAACTGCCGCGGCCGAAGAGCCCGCTGTTCCGTCTCGCGCTCGCCAACCTCCACCGCCCCGGCGCGCAGACCGGGCGGCTGGTGGTGGCCCTCGGCCTCGGCCTCACCCTGTTCGCCACCCTGGCGGTGATCGAGACCAACCTGTCGGGCCAGATCCGCACCACCATTCCGGCCAAGGCGCCGAGCTTCTTCATGCTCGATATCCCCTCGGAGGACGTCCCCCGCTTTCGCGCTCTGGCGCACGAAGCGGCGCCGGGGGGCGACCTCGTTACCATCCCGTCGCTCAGGGGGTCGGTCGTCGCGGTCGGCGAGAAGCGCGTGGCCGACATGGAGGAGATACCGGAAGGCGCCTGGTTCCTGCGCGGCGATCGGGGCCTGACCTATTCGGCGGCGCTTCCGGAGGGCAGCCGCGTGGTGGAGGGCAAATGGTGGGCTCCCGATTACCAGGGGCCACCGCTGATCTCGCTCGACGTGGAGGCGGCGCGGGCGGCGGGGATCAAGGTAGGCGACACGCTTACCGTTTCGATCCTCGGCCGGGATATCGAGGCGCGGATCGCCTCCCTTCGCGAGATCAACTGGGACACGATGGGCTTCAACTTCGTGATCGTCTTTGCGCCGGGAGCGCTGGAGCAGGCGCCGCACAGTTTCATGGCGACCATCTCCATGCCCGAAGCGCAGGAACGCCCCTTCTCCCGCGCCGTGTCCCGCGCGTTCCCGACCGTGTCCGCAATTCGGGTCAAGGACGTGGTGGCGACCGTGTCGACCATGCTCACCCAGCTTTCGACGGCGGTGCGCGCCGCCGCCTCCGTGGCGATCCTGGCCGGCATCGCCGTATTGGTCGGCGCGCTCGCCGCGAGCCGGCAGGCGCGGGTTTATGACAGCGTGATCCTGAAGCTGCTGGGCGCCACGCGGGGCCGGATTCTCGCCGCCCAGGCGCTGGAGTTCGGCGCGCTGGCGCTGATCGTCAGCGGCCTCGCCTTCCTGATCGGCGGAGGGGCGGGCTGGTATGTGGTGGTGGAGGTGCTGGAACTCGAATGGGCGCCGGACTGGGCGGTGGTCGGGGCGACGCTCGGCCTCGGCGCGCTGGTCACCTTGGCTCTGGGGCTGCTCGGCTCGCTTCCGGCGCTTGCGGCGCGGCCCGCTCGGGCGCTTCGCTCGCTTTGAACTCGATGGGCGCTTATAGGCCCGCACGAAGGAGACTATCCATGAACGAGATGACCGCCATGGCCGCCCAGCCGGCTTATTCCGAAGGCGCGCAGAAGATCCTCGCCCGGGCCCCGGCCTTGTTCATCGACGGCGAGTGGGTGGAGTCGCGCGGCGGCGGGACCATCGCGGTCTACGATCCGTCCAACGGCAAGCAGGTCGCCACCATTGCCGACGCAAGCGTGGAGGATGTCGACCGCGCCGTGGCCGCCGCCCGCCGCGCCTTTGACGACGGCCGCTGGAGCGGACTTGCGCCTTATGCGCGCGAGCGGGCGATCAACCGCCTCGCCGATCTGCTGGAGGCCAACACGCCCGAACTCGCCGAGATCGAGTCGATCGACAACGGCAAGCCGCGCTCCGCCAGCGCGGGGTACGACCTTCCCCGCTCGATCGCCACGCTTCGCTACATGGCCGGCTGGGCGACCAAGATTTCGGGCGAACATGTCGAACTCAACGGCATGCCGACCGGCTCCGTCCACGCCTACACCCGCCGCGAGCCGATCGGGGTCTGCGCGCAGATCGTGCCGTGGAATTTCCCGCTGATGATGGCGGTGCAGAAGATCGCGCCCGCGCTCGCCGCCGGTTGCACCATCGTCCTCAAGCCCGCCGAGCAGACGCCGCTCACCGCGCTCCGCCTTGCCGACCTGATCGCCGAGGCCGGCATCCCGGCGGGCGTGGTCAACATCATCACGGGCTATGGCGAAGTGTCGGGCGACCGCATGGTCCGCCACCCGGATGTCGACAAGGTCGCCTTCACCGGCTCGACGGAGGTCGGCAAGATCATCAACCGCGCCGCCACCGATACGCTGAAGCGGGTGACGCTGGAGCTTGGCGGCAAGTCGCCGGTGATCGTGCTTCCGGACGTCGATATCGGCCGTACCGCGGCGGGCGCCGCGCGTTCGATCTTCGCCAATTCGGGCCAGGTGTGCATTGCCGGATCGCGCCTGTTCGCGCACCGCGACGTGTTCGACGAGCTTCTGGAAGCGGTGGCCGCAAATGCGTCCAAGTGGAAGGTCGGGCCCAGCCTCGCGCCCGACACGATGATGGGCCCGCTGGTTTCCACCGAGCAGCATGAGCGCGTGCTGGGCTACATCGACGCGGGCCGCAAGGAGGGCGCCTCGGTGCTGTTCGGCGGCGACGCGCCGTCGAGCGACGGTTATTTCGTCAACCCGACGGTGCTGGTGGATGTGAGCCCCGACATGAAGGTGGTGCGCGAGGAGATTTTCGGCCCCGTGCTCGCGGCCCAGCGCTTCGACGACATCAACGACGTCGCCAACGCCGCCAACGACACGCCCTACGGCCTCGCAGCAAGCATCTGGACCCGCGACATCTCGGCGATGCACAAGCTCGCCGCCAAGCTCAAGGCCGGCATGGTGTGGGGCAACACCGCTTCGGCCGCGGACACCGCGCTTCCGTTCGGCGGCTACAAGCAATCGGGCTTTGGCCGCGAGAATAGCCGCCACGGCATCGAGGCCTATCTGGAAGTGAAAACGGTCGCGATCGCCCTGTAGCGGCGGCGCTGCCAAGCTCCGGCGCTTACGCGGCGCCGGAGTCCGGGCGAAGTGCCGGGGCGTGCAAGGATCGGTTTACCACTGGCCTTTATTGCGGGCGGATGAGCTTTCGAAAGCCGTTCCGCGCCGTGCCGATCGTCCCCGGCGCCAAGTATCGCGACCGCGTCCCCCGGCGCAGGTCGGCCGTGGTCGCGAAAGCCTTGGGAGCTGCCATGCTGGGCGGGCTGCTCGCCGGGACGGTCGCGGCCGGGGGCGCGGGCGGCTTCGCGAATGCCGCCTCCAACCTGCACGAGGCGGCCGTTTCGCAGGGGATCGCAAGGAGAACCACGCCGGCTGCCGGGGATTACTGGCCCGGCTGCAACGCGGCACGCGAGGCCGGCGTTGCGCCGCTCTACGCCGGCGAGCCGGGCTACCGCGAGGCAATGGACGGCGACGGCGACGGTGTCGCCTGCGAGCCATATCGCCAACGCTGGTGAACGCCTTTGCGGGCGGGTTCGGGTTTGCGAGGGCTTTCCGCCCATTGCGGACTTGGCGGCGGCCCGTAAAAGAAGGCGATGAAGCCGATACGCCTCGATCCCGACGACAAGCAACTTCAGCAGACGGCTCTCGGGCTCCTGGCGGCGGGCGATTGGGGCGGCCTGACCGCGCTTGCCCGGGCGCTGCCGCCGCAGAGTGCCTACGCAATGCTTCAGCTCCTGGCGGAAGCGGCGCCGCTGACGGCGGACGTGTCCCACTTGATCGCGAGCAAGGACGCCATGGATCTCACCGTGGCGGGGGCGCTCCTGCACGGCCGCGCCGTTCGGCACCGCGGTGTGGGCATGGCCGAAGACGTGACGGAGGATCAATGGGAGCTGTACATCCCAACGCTTGCCCATGCGCAGGAGCTGCTTGCCGAGGCGAATCGGCGCGCGCCCGAGCTTGGGCTTGCCGCCGCCTGGCGGGTAAGCGCGTTCATCGACGCAACCGAAGAACAGAAGGACGAGGCCGAGATCGCGCTGCGCCGGGCCACCGGCATTCCTGTTTCCGGCCTGTCGCGGCTGATCACCATGCGCAGCGAGAAATGGGGCGGATCGCACGACGAGATGTGGCGGGTGGTGGCGGATTATGCCGAGGCTGCCCTGCCCGGCTCGCTCGCCCTCATCGCCAAGGCGCATTTCGAGCAATGGCTCTGGTATTCGGCGTTCGATGAGGGTCCCGATGCCGCGGCCACGGCAGAAGCCTATCTGCACCGAAAGGACGTGCGGGAGGATTTGATCGAAGCTTCGAAGCGCGTGCTTGCCGCGCGCGAGCCGAGTGACCCACGAGCGATCCTGCTCGCCGACAACGCTTTCGCCGCAACCTTCTGGACCAGTGAATCGGCAAAGGATGCCAGGCCGCATCTGCAGCGTATGGGGAGGAATATCGACCGCACGGTGTGGCTGTTCGAGAACCCCCGTCTGGCGCTTAATGTCGCCCGGGCCCGCGCCTGGCTGCTTCCGGTTTAAGAAGGGCGGCACCGGGATCGCGCCCCGATTACGCCGAAACGGACGGAGACTAGGCTCGGCGGGGCTGAGCCGGCGCATCGCGCATTCCCGCCGCAGATTGTTGCGTGATCGCAATGGCTCACTGGCGCTGCCTCCGAAATCGAGGTAGCGTCGAGAAAGTTTTTCGCAGAGTGTTTGGAGATCATCATGATTCGCGCCATTTCGGATCGTAAAGCTGCAAAGATCGGCTTTGCGGAGCAGACTTCCCCGTTCGCGCTCGGCCCCAGTGTCAGCGACACGATGGCGCTCGGCCAGACGGCAACCGATCCGATGGCGCTTGGCCTGACGATCACCGGCACCGGCGGCAACGACACCCTCAACGGCACCAACGACGACGATACGATCAACGGCGGCGCCGGCAACGATACGATCAACGGCAACGGCGGCAACGACACGATCGACGGCGGCGACGGCTTCGACACGCTGGACGGCGGGGCCGGCAACGACATCGTCCTCGGCGGTTATGGCGACGACATCGCCAAGGTGACCGGCGGCACGACCAGCGCCGACACCGGCACCGACTCGGTGGACCTGTCCGGCCGGTCCGCCACCTCCGCCGGCGACGACCATCTGATCGTCGATTATGCCGCGATGACGGAGAACGTGACGCATGGCGGCAGCGGCCTGACGTCCGGCGCGACCGGCTTTGGCGGGTCCTACCAGGTCGGCGGGCAGACCCGGCTCACCTATAGCGGCGTGGATCGGCTGACCATCGCCACCGGCTCCGGCAACGATCTCGTCCGGGCGGTCAGCTTCGACGACATCATCACCACCGGCACCGGCAACGACGTCATCTACGCGCCGACACTCACGGGCGGCGGCGGCGTTCGCATCGACGGCGGCGCGGGCGTCGACACCGTTTATGGGGTTAACTGGTCCGATATGGACCGGGGGCTCGCCCCGGATCTCGCTACCG
>DASWMM010000066.1:0-3449 GCA_036399755.1 Allosphingosinicella sp. | reverse complement strand
CTCGCGTTTCGCGTGGCAGGCTATCGCCGGCGTTCGCCAGGCGGTTACCGACAACATCGACGTGACGCTGAAGTATCGCTTCTTCAACGTCGACAAGGTTCGCATGGTCGCCTTCAACGGTCAGGACACCGAGTCGCGCTTCCGGTCGCACAGCCTTCTTGGCGGCGTGACCTTCAACTTCGGTGGTGCACCGGTTGTGGAGCCCGAAGTTGTGGTGCCGGTCGTGGAAACCCCGCCGCCGCCGCCTCCGCCTCCGCCTCCCCCGCCGCCGCCGGCTCCGTGCGTCGCCGGTCCGTTCATGGTCTTCTTTGACTGGGACAAGTCGGACGTCACTTCGCAGGCTTCCGCGATCCTCGACAACGCAGCGTCTGCTTACCAGACCTGCGGTCAGGCTCAGGTCATGCTTGCCGGTCACGCCGACCGTTCGGGTTCCGACCAGTACAACGTCGGCCTGTCGCAGCGCCGTGCTGCCAACGTCCGCTCCTACCTTGCGGGCCGCGGCATCCCCGACGGTGTGATGACCACCGAAGCGTTCGGCGAAGGCCGCCCGCTCGTGGAAACGCAGGACGGTGTCCGCGAGCCTCAGAACCGGCGCGTGGAAATCACCTACGGTCCCGGCTCCGGCTGGTAAGCGGTTGTCCGCTTCGGCGGGCTCCAGTGATCAAAAAAAGAGGAGTCGGTTCTTCGGAACCGGCTCCTTCTTTTTGTGCATGGGCGGCGGTTCGGCGCGGCTTCCATCTCGCGCGCCCTGCTCCACGGCCTTGCTCCGCGCTTTTGCTCCAGCGCCCGGCGTCCATTTCGATGATAACAAACGTCGGCGACGGGCCCAGCCTTGCCGATCTTCCGGAATTTGGCGGTTGGTGTCCTGTGGTGCCGGCGGCGCGGCCAGGCCCGGGGCGGGGGCGAGAGGCAAGGCGCATGCCTGGGCTTCAGAGCGAACCCCGGGTGGGCAGAAGCCCCCCACTGCCTGAGAAAATGCCTGTTGCTGCGGAGCCTGCTGCGATAAGCCGCCGGCCTTGTTCTTTCCCTTGGGAGTAAAGATGCGCATTGCGATGATCGGGACCGGCTATGTCGGTCTTGTTTCCGGAGCCTGTTTCTCCGACTTCGGCCACGACGTGACCTGCGTCGACAAGGACGAAGGCAAGATCGATGCGCTGAAGCGCGGCGTGATGCCGATCTTCGAGCCGGGCCTCGACCAGCTCGTGGAACGCAACGTGCGCGGCGGGCGGCTCTCCTTCACTACGGACCTGAAGCGGGGTGTGGACGGCGCCGACGCGATCTTCATCGCGGTCGGCACGCCGTCGCGTCGCGGCGACGGCCATGCCGACCTGAGCTACGTCTTCGGCGCCGCGCGTGAGATCGCCGAGGCGCTGACCGGGCCTGCAGCGATTGTCACCAAATCGACGGTGCCGGTGGGCACGGGCGACGAGGTTGAGCGGATCCTGCGCGAAGTGAATCCCGGCGCGCGCGCCTGGGTGGTCTCCAACCCTGAATTCCTGCGCGAAGGCGCGGCGATCGAGGATTTCAAGCGGCCGGACAGGATCGTGGTCGGCACGGAGGACGAGGACGCGGCCGAAATTCTGCGCGAGGTGTATCGCCCGCTGTACCTCAACAAGGCGCCGCTGCTGTTCACCAGCCGGCGGACGGCCGAGCTGATCAAATATGCCGCCAATGCCTTTCTGGCGACCAAGATCACCTTCATCAACGAGATCGCCGATCTTTGCGAGATCGTCGGCGCCGACGTGCAGGACGTGTCTCGCGGGATCGGCCTGGACAATCGGATCGGCGGCAAGTTCCTGCATGCGGGGCCGGGCTATGGCGGCTCCTGCTTCCCCAAGGACACGCTGGCGCTGCTCAAGACCGCCGAGGATCATGGCGCGCCGCTGCGGGTGGTTGAGTCGGTCGCGAAATCCAACGAAGCGCGCAAGCGGGCGATGGGGCGCAAGATCATTGCGGCGCTTGGCGGCGAAGCACGCGGCAAGACGGTGGCGCTGCTCGGCCTTACCTTCAAGCCGAACACGGACGACATGCGCGACGCGCCGTCCTTGTCGATCGTTCAGGCGCTGGAGGATGCCGGCGCGACCGTGCGCGGCTACGATCCCGAAGGCACCGAGCAGGCGCGGCCGCTGATGCCCAACGTCGAGTTCTTCGACGGCGCTTACAAGGCGGCGGACGGGGCGGATGCGGTGGTGCTGGTAACGGAGTGGGACGTGCTGCGCGCGCTCGACCTGCCGCGGCTGGCGCGGAGCATGGCCCAACCGGTGTTCGTCGATCTGCGCAACGTCTACCCGCCCGACGAGGTCGCGGAAGCGGGCCTTCGCGGCTATTCGGTCGGGCGGCCAGCGAAGGCGTGATTCAGGGACCTGAAACCGTTGCGGCGGCGGCTCGTTCAAGTGAGCGAGCAAGGAGAACGAGATGATGCGGATGAAGTTGTGCGCGGCGGCCGGGATGGCTCTGCTGGCAAGCGCCTGTGCGAACCAGCGCGATGAAGAAGGGCCGCTTGCGGGCGTGCCGCTTGGGCCGGCGGCAGCGGCGGCCGAGATCCAGGATGCCGGTGGGCGTGTGGTCGCGCGAGCGACGGCGGAAGAAGCGGGCGAGGGCGTTCGCCTGCGCATCGAAGCGGAAGGCATGGCGCCCGGTGCCTACGGCGCACACGTTCACACAACCGGCCGCTGCGACGCGCCGGGTTTCACCACGGCGGGGCCGCACTGGAACCCGACGGCGCAGCAGCACGGCAAGGACAATCCCGCGGGCATGCACAAGGGCGACCTGCCCAATCTGCTGGTCGGCACCGACGGGCGGGGCAGCTTTGAATACACCGTGCTCGGCGCGGCGATCGGGGGCGGCGGCGCAAGCGCGATGCTCGACATGGACGGCGCCGCGGTGGTGATCCACCAGCGGGCCGACGATTACCGCACGGACCCGTCCGGCAATTCGGGCGATCGAATCGCCTGCGGCGTGCTCCGCTGACCGGCTAGACCGGCTCGCCGACGGCGCGGGCGCGTTCGACCTTGGTGGCCTCAAGCTCGGCGATGTGGCGGCCGCCATACCAGAGGCCAAGCAAGGTGAGCGGGGGCATGAGGTAAAGGGCCGCGATGCCGAGCTGGAGGTCGTGGGTCAGCGACGACACCTTGCCGGCGAAGTATGGCCCAAGGGCAAGGCCGACCATGGTTGTGCCGAGGATGTAGGTCGCCCCAGCCGTGCCGCGCATGCGGGGGAGGACAAGGTCCTGCAGAGTTGCAACCGCCGCGCCGACCCAAGCGGAGGCGAAGATGTGGGCGATCGGGAAAGTGATGTAGAATGCGCCAAGGCTGTCGGTGGTCAGCATGAAGGCGATGAGCGGGAGCGGTACCAGCGCCGAGATCATGTTGACGTAGATCCGGCCGCGCGGGTTGTGCTCGCGCCAGCGGTCGGACAGGTAGCCGCCCAGAATCACGCCAATCGCCGCC
>DASWMM010000065.1:0-1865 GCA_036399755.1 Allosphingosinicella sp. | reverse complement strand
CCTGGCGGCCTTGGCCGCGGCGAGCCACGCTTGCGCCCGCCGCTCCATCCGCTCGGCGAGGGTTCCGCCCCATTGCTCCTCGAAGGTGGCGAGCGCGGCGAGCGCCTTCGGTCTGTCGAACAGGAAGGTGAGCACGTCCTTGGCGACCGGAGCCGCCGCCCGGGCGCCGCCCATGCCATGCTCGATCACCACCGAGCAGGCGTAGCGGGGCGCGGCGACGGGCGCGAAGCAGACGAACAGGCCGTGGTCGCGATATTTCCAGGCGCCGGACTGGCCGCGCTGGGAGCCGGTGATCCGCCTCACCTGCGCCGTGCCGGTCTTGCCGCCCATCTCGATGCCGGGAAGCTCCAGGCGGCTGCGTCCCGCGGTGCCGGCGCCGTTCACCACTTCCCACATGCCGCCGCGAACGGTTTCGAAATGCTCCCTGGCGAAGGGGAGGGGCGTGGGCTTCGGACGGTCGGCCTTGATGATGTGCGGCTGGAGATCGAGGCCCGACGAGATGCGCGCCGACATGACCGCGAGCTGCAGCGGATTGACGATGACGAAGCCCTGGCCGATCGAGGTGTTGAGCGTGTCGGATTCCGTCCAGTCGGGCCGCTCGACCAGCCCCTTGCCCTTCTCGAACCGCGCGCGCTTCCACTCGTCGCCCGGCATGGTGCCGTAATTCTGGGAGACGACCGGAAGATCGAACTTCTGGCCGAAGCCGAGCCGCTTGCCCATGCCGGTGATGATGTCGATCCCGGCGCGGCGGCCCATCGCGTAGAAATAGGTGTTGCAGCTGCGCGCGATCGCCGTGTGCATGTTCATCGAACCGTGCCGGCCGAGGCAGCGGAAGAAGCGGTTGCCGAGCTGGTAGCCGCCCGGGCAGCTCACCCGGTCCCTGGGATCGATGCCGGCCTGGAGCAGCGCCATGGCGACCATCGGCTTGAAGGTGGAGCCCGGTGGGTAGAGGCCGTTCAGCGCCTTGTTGAGGAGCGGCTTCCTCTCGTCCTCCGAGAGCATCTTCCACTCGTTGCGGCTGATCCCGTCGGTGAAGGTGTTGGGATCGTAGGCCGGCATGGAGGCGAGGGCGAGGATGTCGCCGGTGAGGCAGTCCAGGACTACGACGGAGCCGGACTCCTCACCGAGGCGGCGGGCTGCGAAGGTCTGGAGGCCGGCATCGACGGTGAGCGCCAGCGGGCGGCCGCTGACGTCCTGGAGGGTGGTGAGCTCGCGCACCAGCTGGCCGCGCGCCGTGATCTCCACCCGCTGCGCGCCCGGCGTGCCGCGCAGCTTCTGTTCCATCGTCTTTTCAAGGCCCTCCTTGCCGATCTTGAAACCGGGCGTGATCAGCAGGGGAAGCTTGTTCTCCTTCTCATACTCCTCCTTGTTCGGCGTTCCGACATAGCCCACGAGGTGGGCGACGGCGGCTCCGTCCGGATAGAAGCGGGAGAAGGAGCGCAACGGGGCGACGCCCGGCAGCTCGGGAAGGCGGACCGTGACGGCGGCGTATTTCTCGAACGGCAGGTTCTCGGCGACGGGGACCGGCTGGTAGCCGGCCGCCTGCTTGAGCTCGGTGCGGATCCGCTCCACTTCGTCGTGCGGCAGCTGGAGGAGCTCGGCCATGATGGCGATGATCCGCTCCGGGTCCTCCAGCCGGTCGGGGATGAGATCGACGCGAAAGTCGCTGCGGTTGACGGCGATCGGCTGGCCGGTCCGGTCCACGATCCAGCCGCGGCGCGGCGGGATCAGGCGCATCTGCACGCGGTTGCTTTCCGACAAACTCTTGTAGCGCTCGTTCTCGGCGATCGAGATCCAGCCCATGCGGGCGGCGAGGCCGACGGCGAGCAGCCCCTGGGCGCCGCCGAGCACCATGGCGCGCCGGG
>DASWMM010000064.1:0-2882 GCA_036399755.1 Allosphingosinicella sp. | reverse complement strand
CGCTCGGGTGAGACGCGGCGGACGAGCTTCACGCCGGCCAGGCTGGCCAGCACCGCGACCGGCAGCAGCACCGCCGTCGCGAGCAGGTTCGCCGCCGTGAACTGGCCGAGCGCGACGTAGGCCGGCACCTTGATCCAGTTGACGATGGCGAAGAAGATCGCCGAGGTGCCGACGAACACGTCGCGCGGCAAACGCTTCGGCATCACCCACATCTGGAACGGCGGCCCGCCGGCATGGGCGATCTGGCTGGTGAAGCCCGTCGCTACTCCGAACAGCGATCCGACCCAGGCAGGGGAGGCGGACGGCGCCGCTATCCGCCCGCCGCGCTCCGCCAGAAGCCGGTAGGCGCCGAACAGAATGGTGATTGCGCCGAGCACCGCCATCACCGCATCACTGGAAATCCGCGCCGCCAGCAGCCAGCCGAGCGCGATCCCGACGACGGCCCCTGGCAGCATCGCGAGCAGCACGGATCCGTCCCAGCTTTTGCGAAAGGCGACCACTCCGACCACGTCCTGCGCAATCAGGATCGGCAGCAGGATGGCGGCCGCGCGCACCGGGTCGTCCATGCCGAGCGCCATCAGCGGCGTGCCGAGCGCGCCGAGCCCTGAAAACCCACCCTTCGCCAGCCCGATCAGCAAAACCGCCGGGATGGCGAAGAGGTAGAAGTTCAGGTCGTCGGGCACGTTCTCGCGGTCTTTCCGTTCGCCCCCGGCCGCTATTTGCGCCCGGGGTTCAGGCGGCGGCCTTACCTTCCAGCGTCACCGGCGCAAGGCGCGGGCTGAGGAAGTGAATGGCAGCCACCGCGATGAAGTAGACAGTGGTGCAGACGGCGAAGATCGTCGTGTAGTTGCCGCCGGTGGCGTCGAGCACCAGGCCGACGGAGAAGGACATGATCATGCCGCCGACGCCGCCGGCAAAGCCGCCGAGGCCGATCACCGAACCCACCGCGCGCTTGGGGAACATGTCGGGCGGAAGCGACAGGAGGTTGGTGGAAAAGGACTGGTGCCCGGCGAGCGCGATTCCAATCAGCACCACCGCCACCCACATATTTTCCAGGCTGGTGACGAACAGCAGCGGCAGCACGCAGCAGCCCGAGATCAGCATCGTCACCTTGCGCGCGAAGTTCGGCGTGCGGCCGTTGTGGATCAGCCTGGACGACAGCCAGCCGCCGGCGATGCTGCCGACGTCGGACAGCAGGTACATGATCACCATCGGCAGCAGCACGACCTTGAGGTCGACCTGGTAGGTGCTTGCGAAATATTTGGGCAGCCAGAAGAGCATCAGAAACCAGACGGGGTCGGTCAGGAACTTGGCGGTTGCGAAGGCCCAGGCCTCGCGCGTGGTGACCACCTTGCTCCAGCCGATGCGCTCGACCTTTTCGGGCGGGTCGTGCTCGATCCAGGCGAGCTCACCCTGGCTCACCTTCCCGCTTTCGTGCGGGTTGCTGTAGAGCCAGAGCCACAGGACAAGCAAAACAACACCGAACAGGCCGGTGAAGATGAAGGTCTCGCGCCAGCCTAGGCCGAACCAGTTCATGAACAGCCACACGGTCGGCGCGGTCAGAATGACGCCCACCGTTGTCGCGCTGTTCACCCAGCCGATGGCAAGGGCCCGCTCCTTTTGCGGAAACCATTCGCTGCTGGCGCGCACGACCGACGGGAAGTGGCCCGCCTCGCCGACACCGAGGAAGACGCGCGCGGTCATGAACGATCCGACGGTGGAGGCGAAGCCGTGGCTGACGTGGCCGATCGTCCAAATCGAAATGGCGATTGCGTAGCCGATTTTCGGCCCGAAGCGGTCGATCAGCCAGCCCATCAGCAGGAAGCCCAAAGCGTAAGCCGCCTGGAAGGCGGTTACGATCTGGCCGTAATCCTTTTCGTTCCAGCCGAACTCGCGGGTCAGGTCCGGCGCCAGCAGGCCGAGCATGGTGCGGTCGATATAGTTGACCGTGGTCGCGGCGAAGAGCAGCGCGATGATCAGCCAGCGGTAGCGCCCGACGCGCGGTACCGCGTCCGTACCGGCTTGCCGCTCCGAGTTCAAAGCCATCGGGGTTCGTCCTCTCAAAAGTCCCTGCCGGCTATGGTGCCGGCTTACGGGTTGCGCTTCTTTAATCGAAGGCTTGCGGACGTTGTAAGGGAAACCGGTGTCATCTACAATCGCCAGGTTGCTTCAAATTCGAAGGGAGTCTCGCGGATGCAAAAAATCACGATCCTGGCAGCGGCGTATATGCTTGCCGGTTGTGCTTCATCCAACCCAGTCGAGACATCCGGGAAAATCGGCGTTCCTCTCGCCGAGGTGCCCGCCGAGGCGCTGGCGGCGGCGACGGCGGCGCGGCCCGGCTTCCGGTTCGTGGAGGCGGAGCGTGAGACGCGCGACGGGCGCCGTTATTTCGACGTCGGCGGCACGCTTGCCGACGGCGGCGAGATCGAATTCGACATCATGGAGGAGGGCGGCCGGTGGCGCGTGGCGGAAATCCAGCGCGACATCGCGCTTTCCGCCGCCCCGGCGCCCGTCCGCGAAGCGGCCGCGCGGCACGACGCAGCCTTCGCCCCCACCCGGATCATCGAAAGCGACCAAACGGACGGGATCGTGATCTACGAACTGTTCGGCGCCAAAGGCGGCGATCCGCGGGGGCGCAAGGTCGAGATCAAGTGGGACGGCAGCCGCGCCGAGGTGCTGACCAAAGAGTGGGCGCACTAGGCGGGGGCCGACGCTCAGACTGATCGCTTCACCCAGTTCGTTCGTCCCGAGCGAAGTCGAGGGGCGCTGCTCGGACTCGTCATGTGCGCCCCTCGACTACGCTCGGGACGAACGGAGTCGTAGCCCAGCACTAGTGGCCCGAAAACCGCGGCGGCCGCTTCTCCATGAACGCCGCCACGCCC
>DASWMM010000063.1:0-5961 GCA_036399755.1 Allosphingosinicella sp. | reverse complement strand
TACCACGTTCTCACCATGCTCCTCGCCCAATGCCTCACCGCATACTTCGCGGTGTGGATCACCCACCGCGGCTGCGACGGCGAGGAGCTGGTCGCCCGCACCCAGCGCTCCCGGCTGGTCAACTTCGTCACCTACAACATGTTCTTCCACCTCGAGCACCACCTCTTCCCCGCCGTCCCGGTGAAGCGGCTCGGTCGCCTGGCGCAGCGCCTCGACACGGCGGTTCCCATGGTCGCCTCCCAAGCACGCCGAGTCCTGTAGCCTTGCGGATTGAGGCGGCCGCCGCTTCCCTCTATCGCGGCGCCATGACCCATCAGATCCACATCATCGGCGGCGGCCTCGCCGGTTCGGAAGCCGCCTGGCAACTCGCCGAGGCCGGCGTCACCGTGCGCCTCTCCGAAATGCGCGGCACCGGCGAGAAAACGCCCGCTCACCACACCGACAGCCTCGCCGAACTGGTCTGCTCGAACAGCTTTCGAAGCGACGATGCGGAGCGCAACGCGGTCGGCCTGCTCCATTCCGAGATGCGGCAGCTTGGTTCGCTGATCATGACCACGGCGGATGCGCACAAGGTGCCCGCCGGCTCCGCCCTCGCCGTCGACCGGGACGGGTTCTCGGCGGCGGTAACTGAGCGGCTCGCCGCACATCCGAACATCGAGATCGTGCGCGAGCGGGTGGATGCCCTCCCCGCCTCCGGCCCCACCATTGTCGCCACCGGCCCGCTCACCGCCGTCAAGCTCGCCGAGTCGATCGGCGCCGCCACCGGCGCGGACGCACTCGCCTTTTTCGATGCCATCGCGCCCATCGTCTACCGGGAGTCGATCGACATGGAGATCGCCTGGATGGCGGCGCGCTGGGACAAAGGCGGCAAGGATTACGTCAACTGCCCGATGGACAAGGAGCAGTATCTCGCCTTCCACCAGGCGCTGCTCGACGGCGAAAAGACCGAGTTTCGCGAGTGGGAGCAGAACACGCCCTATTTCGAAGGCTGCATGCCGATCGAAGTGATGGCGTCGCGCGGCCTCGACACCCTGCGCTTCGGCCCGATGAAGCCCGTGGGCCTCGACAATCCGCGCACCGGCCGCTGGCCGCATGCGGTGGTCCAGCTCCGCCAGGACAATGCGCTCGGCACCTTGTTCAACATCGTCGGCTTCCAGACCAAGCTCAAATATGCCGAGCAGGTGCGCATCTTCCGCATGATCCCGGGCCTGGAGAATGCCGAGTTCGCACGGCTGGGCGGCCTCCACCGCAACACCTTCATCAATTCGCCGCAGCTCCTCGACCCGACGTTGCGCCTCAGGAAAGCCCCCCACATCCGCTTCGCCGGCCAGATCACCGGCTGCGAGGGCTATGTCGAATCCGCTGCCGTCGGCCTGATGGCCGGCCGCTTCGCCGCCGCCGAACTCGCCGGCACCACCCTCGCCCCGCCGCCCCCCGAGACCGCTTTCGGCGCCCTCCTCGGCCACATCACCGGCGGCGCCGACGCGGACACCTACCAGCCCATGAACGTAAACTTCGGCCTCTTCCCGCCCGTCGAAGGCAAATCGAAGAAGGCGGACCGCAAACTCCTCTACACCACCCGCGCGAGTGAAAAGCTCAGCGAGTGGATGGGCACTCTTCCTCCCCATGCGCCAGCATGGGGAGGGGAACCAGCGAAGCTGGTGGAGGGGTAAACGGCGCCAGCGCGATCATCACCAGCACCGTCGCCTGGCTCCGCTCTCAGAGGCTTTGCCCGTCACTTCCGCCATTACCCCTCCACCACCCTAGGGTGGTTCCCCTCACCATCTTCGATGGGGAGGAACTGTTCCTCCCCACGCCACCTGTGTGGGGAGGGGAACCATGCGCAGCATGGTGGAGGGGTAAGCGGCGCCCGGCCTCGAACACGATCGCCTTCACGACAACCTCCAGGTCCTTGAAGATCTCGGCCGCATCGAACCGGATCACTTCCAGTCCCTGCCCGCGCAGCCAGGCGTCGCGGCGCGCGTCGGAAGCAGGATTGTTGCCCATCGAGTGACTATCCCCGTCCACCTCGATGACCAGCTTCGCGGCAGCACAGTAGAAGTCCGCGGTACAGCGGCCGAAGGGATGCTGGTGGCGGAACTTGAGTCCCGCAGGACGGGTACGAAGTACCTGCCATAGAAGGCCCTCGGGAAGGCTCATCTCCCGCCGAAGCGCCCGGGCGCGGAGAACCGCTTCGTTTCTGCGCCCTCTGTCGGGAACTCGCGCCATTACCCCTCCACCACCCTTCGGGTGGTTCCCCTCCCCATCTCGCGATGGGGAGGAACAGTTCCTCCCCACGCCCGCGGCGTGGGGAGGGGAACCATGCGCAGCATGGTGGAGGGGTATCTTGCGCCCGAGCGCCCCACCACCCTCAGCACCGGCATTTCGGCTTCGGTTTCGTCTTCGGCGCCGTCGATGCATATTCCCGCGGGCTGAGCCACGCCGAACGATCCGCGTCCGCCTTGCCGAACTTGATCGCCGTGCTCTTCGCCCATTCCTCGAAGCTCAGCCGCCCGTCATTATTGCCGTCGAGCTTGGCAAACGCCTTGCGCCGCGGCTCGTACAGTTCGTCCAGGGTAATCCGCCCGTCCTCGTTGCGATCGGCGCGGGAGAAGCGCTTCTCTTCCTTGCTCTTCTCGCTCGCCTGGGGCGCCGGTGGCGGCGGCAGGCCCCTGGGGCTCAGCGCCCGCGGCTGCTCCGCCGCAACGGTTGCCATCGGGGGCGGCGCGGGAAGCGGGCTTTCCGCATCGGCCTTGCCCTTGAAGAACAGCAACAGCCCAACGAGCAGCAGCAAGCCCGATGCGACTCCGGCAGCGATCCGAACCATTCAATCCTCCCTCACCTCGAGACGGAGTCAGTCCCGCAAAACATCCACTTCTGTCGGAAAGACTCTCCATTTCGGAGGCTATGCGTGATCGAGCGGCCGGTTGCGCACAATTGCCCCGTCCATGACCCACTGGTCGCATGCGCCGCTGCATCCGGCGCGCCCGGAGGTCCCATGCCGGCTACTCCCGCGCGGTCGCCGGGCTTCCGCTGGACGCCCTGGCCTCTTACGCCGCCATGGTTGCCTCCGCGGAGATCAGGCCGTCGGAGCCTGCCCCGTCGGGCTCGGTTCCCGCCCTGTCGACGCGGGGAGATCGAGCGGGGAAGCCACCGAGCAAGATTTGGCCTTCCTGCGCGCCCTCTACCAGCTGCCGCTGGACAGGTCGGCCCGCTACCACCGCGGGTATTTGGTCAGGGGCTTGGTTGCGGCGCAGAAGACCGGCGGTTGGCAGCGGCCCTTAGCGGCCGAGCAGGCGAACCCGAAGCATCCGAAGCATGCGCGCGGGGGAGCCCTGGATTTCCCACCCGCTTGTTCCCCGTGCCGCATCGCGCGCCGCCAGCATTGCAAGCATTCCCAGCGGCCGGAGCGGCGACGGCCATGTGCCCCACCGCCGCGCCGCGGCCGCTGCCATCGCGGCTTCGGCGTCCACCTCCGATCCGCTGTGCCGGGCAAGATCGATCAGCGCCCAGGCCTCGCCGCCGGGTTCCACGTCGGCGCTCTCCGCGCCGAGCAGGCGCGCACTGAAGCGAAACAGAAGGCCGCCGCGCGCCTTTGCAAAGCGGTCGAGTTCGTCGGGCGTGAGAGGATCGGGAGTGAGGAGCAAGGTCCAGCCAAGCTCCATGCCGGACAGCTCGGTTCCGGTGACGCCGAGCGGAAGCACATGGGCGGCAATCGCCTCCAGCACCGGCTCGGCCGGCGGTCGGCCGCCCGCGTCGAGCTGCTCCAGCGCGTCGCGCCACCAGGCAAGCTTGATCTGGCTGAGCAGCGGATCCCGGCCGCCCGTCAACACAGCGCCAAGCGCAGCGTCGAGCTGCCACAAGGCCTCCACCGCCGGGCGGACCCGGACGGGGATGTAGCTCAACGCCAAAATGCGGTCGGGATCGAGCTCAGCCACCGGCCGGCTCCCTCAAGTGGATCAGCGGTAACAGACCTTTTTCGCCGCCTCGACCACCTTGTCGACCGTGATCAGAGCCAGCTTCTCCAGATTGGCGGCATAAGGCAGCGGCACGTCCTCATCGGTGACGCGGAGCACGGGCGCGTCGAGGTCGTCGAAGCCTTCCTCCATCGCCACCGCCATAATCTCCGTGGAGATCGAGCAGACCGGCCAGCCTTCCTCGACGCAGACCATGCGGTTGGTCTTCGCAAGCGATTTCAGCACCGTCGCCTTGTCGAGCGGGCGAAGCGTGCGAAGGTCGATCACCTCGGCATCGATCCCCGCCTCGGCAAGCTTGGTCGCTGCATCAAGGGCCACGCCGACGCCGATCGAATAGCTCACCAGGGTGACGTCCTTGCCCTCGCGGGCGATGCGCGCCTTGCCGATCGGCAGGACATAGTCGTCGAGCTTGGGCACGTCGAAGCTCTGGCCGTAGAGCAGCTCGTTCTCCAGGAACACGACCGGATCGCCGCTGCGGATCGCCGCCTTGAGCAGGCCCTTGGCGTCGGCGGCGGTGTACGGCGAGATCACGATCAGCCCCGGAACGCTGGCATACCAGGGACCGAAATTCTGGCTGTGCTGCGCGCCGACCCGGCTTGCCGCGCCGTTGGGGCCGCGGAACACGATCGGGCAGCGCATCTGGCCGCCCGACATATAGTTGGTCTTGGCCGCCGAGTTGATGATGTGGTCGATCGCCTGCATGGCGAAGTTGAAGGTCATGAACTCGATGATCGGACGAAGCCCACCCATCGCCGCGCCCGTCCCGACGCCGGCAAAGCCGTATTCGGTGATCGGCGTGTCGATAACGCGCTTGTCGCCGAATTCCTCCAGCAGCCCCTGCGTGACCTTGTAGGCGCCCTGATATTCGGCGACCTCTTCGCCCATCACGAACACGCGGTCGTCCGCCCGCATTTCCTCGGCCATCGCGTCGCGCAACGCCTCGCGCACCGTCTGGCGGACCAGCTCGGTGCCTTCGGGAACCTCAGGCTCCACGGCCAGGCTGGCCGGCTCTTCGCCTTGCTTCGGCCTGGCGGCGACGGTGGACTGCTGCGCCTGCGCTTCCTCGGCGGGCGACGCCGCGATGGCGGTGCCGTTGTCCTCGGGTGCAGCGACGTCGTGCGATCCGCCCGCACCGGCGCTCTCCGCATCCTCGCCCTCGGCAGCAAGGATGGCGATCACCGTGCCGACCTTCACTTCATCCGTGCCCTCGGCGACCAGGATCTTGGCGACGACGCCCTCGTCGATCGACTCGAACTCCATGGTCGCTTTGTCTGTCTCGATCTCGGCAAGAAGCGTGCCGGAGGTGACCTGGTCGCCCTCCTTGACCAGCCATTTAGCAAGCGTGCCCTCCTCCATTGTCGGGGAAAGCGCGGGCATTTTCAGTTCAATCGGCATCAATAGGTCTCGACCAGAATGTCGGTGTAAAGTTCGGCGGCGTCCGGCTCCGGCGATTGCTCGGCGAAGTCGGCGGCTTCGGAAACGAGCCGCTTGATGTCGGCGTCCAGCTTCTTGAGCTCGGCTTCCTCCACCCCCGCGGCGGCAAGCTCGCGCTTCACCGCTTCAATGGGATCGGATTTGTCGCGCACCGACTGCACTTCCTCGCGGCTGCGGTACTTGGCAGGGTCGGACATCGAGTGGCCGCGGTAGCGGTAGGTCTTGAGCTCGAGCAGGATCGGGCCCTTGCCGCCGCGCACCCATTCCAGCGCCGTGGTCGCCGCGCCGCGCACCGCGAGCACGTCCATGCCGTCAACCTGGATGCCGGGAATGCGGAAGCTTTCGCCGCGCTTGTAGAGCTGGTCCTCGGCCGAGGCGCGGTTGACGCTGGTGCCCATCGCGTACTGATTGTTCTCGATCACGTAGATGATCGGCAGCTTCCACAGCTCGGCCATGTTGAAGCTTTCGTACACCTGGCCCTGGTTCGCCGCGCCGTCGCCGAAATAGGCAAGGCAGACGCCGCCGTCGCCGGCATATTTGTGCTTGAAGG
>DASWMM010000062.1:0-7836 GCA_036399755.1 Allosphingosinicella sp. | reverse complement strand
GAGTTTCGGCGGCATCAATCTGGAGGATATCGCCGCGCCGTCCTGCTTCATCATCGAGCAGGCGCTTCGTGAACGCATGAACATCCCCGTCTTTCACGACGACCAGCACGGCACCGCGATCATCACCGCGGCCGGCCTGATCAACGCCTGCTTCCTCACCAAGCGCGAGTTAAAGGACATCAAGGTGGTGGTGAACGGCGCCGGCGCCGCCGCCATCGCCTGCACCGAGCTGATCAAGGCCATGGGGGTGCAGCACGGCAATGTCATCATGTGCGACCGCAAGGGCGTGATCTGGCAGGGGCGGCCGGACGGAATGGACCAGTGGAAGTCGGCACATGCGGTGCCGACCGACGCGCGGACGCTGCCCGAGGCATTGGTCGGCGCCGACGTGTTCCTGGGCCTCTCCGCCGCCGGCGCGCTGAAGCCCGAGATGGTCAAGGACATGGCGCCAAGCCCGATCATCTTCGCAATGGCCAATCCCGATCCGGAGATATCGCCGCCCGATGCCAAGGCAGCCCGGCCCGACGCGATCGTCGCCACCGGGCGCTCGGATTTCCCGAACCAGGTCAACAACGTGCTCGGCTTCCCCTTCATCTTCCGGGGCGCCCTCGATGTTCGGGCGACGACGATCAACGACGAAATGAAGATCGCGGCGGCCGAAGCGCTGGCCGCCCTCGCCCGCCAGCAGGTGCCCGAGGAAGTGGCTGCGGCTTATGGCGGCCGGGCGCACAGCTTCGGGCCGGACTATATCATTCCCGCACCGTTCGATCCGCGGCTGATGGAGGTGGTGCCGGCCGCCGTCGCCGAAGCGGCGATGAAGTCAGGCGTGGCGCAATTCCCGATCGCCGACATGACCGCCTACCGCAGCGCGCTCAAGTCACGGCTCAACCCGACCAATTCGGTGCTTACCGCCGCCTATGAAGCGGCGCGGGCGGATCCGAAGCGGGTGCTGTTCGCCGAAGGGGACGAGGATGTGGTGCTTCGCGCCGCGATCGCCTTCCGCGACGGCGGCTACGGCGTGCCGGTGCTGGTCGGCCGCGACGACGTGCACGACCGGCTGCGCGCGCTCGGCGCGTCGGACCCGGAAAGCATCGAGGTTTTGAACGCCCGCACCGTCGGCGACCGAATGCCGCAAATGGTCGAGCACCTTTACAAGCGGCTGCAGCGCAAGGGCTATCTCCACCGCGAGGTCGAGCGGATGATCAACCAGGACCGCAACACCTTTGCCGCATTGATGATGGCGCTCGGCCATGCCGATGTGCTGATCAGCGGCGTCACGAGGCCCTACGTCCAGGCGTTGCGCCAGCTCCGCCAGGTGCTCGATCCCAAGCCCGATTGCACGCCGTTCGGAATCCACATCCTGGTCGGCCAGAGCCACACAATCTTCATGGCCGATACCACGGTGACCGAGCGGCCGACCGCCGAGCAGCTCGCTGAGATCGCCATCCAGACCGCCGGCGTTGCGCGGCGGATGGGCCACGAGCCGCGGGTGGCGTTCCTGTCTTACTCCACCTTCGGCAATCCCGAGGGCACCTTCCTGGATAACATCCGCGACGCGGTGCGGCTGCTCGACGAGCAAGGCGGCGCGGACTTCGAGTATGAAGGGGAAATGGCGCCCGACGTTGCGCTCAACCCGGCCATGCACCGGGTCTACCCGTTCAGCCGCCTGACCGGGCCCGCCAACGTGCTGGTGATGCCGGGGCTGCAGTCCGCGAGCCTGTCCGCCAAATTGCTCGCCGAGCTCGGCGGCGATTCGGTGATCGGGCCGGTGCTGGTCGGCATGGCGCAGCCGGTGCAGATCGCCAGCATGACGGCAAGCGCGTCGGACCTGCTGACTCTGGCCGTGCTTGGCGCGGGCGGGATCGTCCGGTAGAGACGAAAAGGCCCTCCGCGGCGGGTGCCGGGGAGGGCCTGTTCTATCCCAAAGCGGGAGGCGCCTAGTTCGGGCCGTTGCCGGTCGGGGCGCTCATGCCGCCGCTGCCGACCGCGCCGATATTGCCGAACAGTTCTTCCAGCAGGCTGCGGTCGCGGCCCAAGGTCGGGGTTTCCTCGGAACTGGGATCAATCGATGCCACCTGCTCAACGCCCCGGCGATCGACCGCGCTGACGTTGCCGGCGGGATCGAAGCGCACGCGCAGCACGATCTGCTCCTTCACCTTGGGCTGGTTGTAGGCGTAGTTGCGTGAGCTTCGGGAGACGTAATACCAGTCGTTCTCGTTGAACTGGCCGGTAAAGGTTGGCCGGCCGAGCGTGGTGAGCACCGAATCCTTGTTGTCGACGCCGGGCTGAACCGCCGTGATCAGGGTTTCGTCCGCGACATAGCCCTGGTGGAGCTTGAGCTTGGTGCAGCCGGCGGTGGCGAAAGCGCCCGCGGCGGCGGCGATCAAGGCGATGCTGCGTGCATGGCGAACGATCATATTGGGAAAACTCCGTAAAAGAGGCGGCGCACCCCGCGTGGCGCCGCGCCCGCCTTGCGGCCAGGGACGTGAGCCCCCAATATCCGACAAAAGCTGAACGGCGCAAGTACGCGCCCCTTCGCCGGAGAACCCTTTGTCCTTTCTGACCCGCCTGTTCGGCGACCGCGACGAGCGCCAGGCGCTGCGCCCCCTTTACGACTCGGCGGTACGCATCGGGCGCGAGCCGGGCTGGTACCTGGAAGGCGGCGTGCCCGACACCATGACCGGGCGGTTCGACATGGTTTCCTCGGTGGTCGCGCTGCTGCTGCTTCGGCTTGAGGCCGAGGGCGATGGGGCGCGCAAGGACTCGGTGATGCTCACCGAATTATTCGTCGACGACATGGACGCGACCTTGCGCCAGGCGGGGACGGGCGACCTGGTGGTCGGCAAGCGGGTCGCCAAGCTGATGTCGGCGCTTGGCGGCCGGCTCGGGGCGTATCGGGAGGCGCTGGCGGGGGAAGGAGACCTCCACCTGGCCGTACGCCGAAACGTGTTTCGCGAATCGCCGCCTTCGGATGACGCGGTGGCGGTGGTGGCCGAGCGGCTAAGGGCGTTGCACGCACGGCTCGCGGGCGTGCCGCATTCGGCGCTGCTGGCGGGAGAGATTTGATGGTCGAGTTCAGCCGTACGTTCCGGATCGACACGATCGGCGGCGCGCCGCGTGGGGTGTCGATCGACGCGAGTGAAGCTGAGCGGGCGGCGCTTGCGGCGCGGTTCGGACTTGAGGCGATCCATGCGCTCGCCGCCGAGGCGGTTCTGACCCGCGACGGCGAGACGGTGGTCGCCAGGGGCCGGGTGACCGCATCGGTGGTGCAAAGCTGCGTGGCGACGGGCGAGCCGGTGGACGAGGATGTGGCCGAGGATTTCGCCATCGAATTCCGGCCGCATGTGCAGGTCGACTCGGGCGAGGAGGAGATCGAGCTCAGCGAAGGCGAGCGGGATGTGGTGGTCTACGACGCCGCGGCGGTGGACCTGGGCGAGGCGGTGGCCGAGACGGTGTCGCTTGCCCTCAACCCCTTTCCGCGCTCGGCAAAGGCCGACGAGGTGTTGCGGGAGGCCGGGGTGAAGAGCGAGGAAGAGGCGAAAGCCGAGGCGAGCCCGTTTGCCGGGCTGGCGGCGCTGAAGGGGAAATTGGGGAAGTAGGCGCTTGCGTTCGCCGTGGAGAGAGCCGTCACCCCGGACTTGATCCGGGGTCCACCTTTCTTCCCCTCCAACCAATAGAAGAAGAAGGTGGATGCCGGATCAAGTCCGGCATGACGAACTTCTACATTCCGGAGTGACCTTAAAACGGCACGTCGTCGTCGAGGTCGCTGTCGAATGCGGGCGCCGGGCGGGACTGCGGGCGTGAGCCGCCGCCGGCGCCGCCGCTGAAGCCGCCACCGCCGCCGCCGAAGCCGCCGCTGCTCTGATTGTAATCGTCGCCGTAGCCGCCGCCGGCTCCACCACCACCGCCGCCGCCGCGGCTGTCGAGGAGGACAAGCTCGCCGCGGAAGCGCTGCAGCACGATCTCCGTGGAATATTTGTCCTGCCCGCTATTGTCCTGCCACTTGCGGGTCTGGATCTGGCCCTCGAGGTACACCTTGGAGCCCTTTTTCAGGTACGACTTGGCGACCTTGCCGAGATTCTCGTTGAAAATCACCACGCGGTGCCATTCGGTCCGCTCCTGCTTGTTGCCGTCGCGGTCCTTCCAGCTTTCGGAGGTGGCGATACGCAGGTTGACGACCTCGCCGCCATTGTTGAGCGAGCGGCTTTCCGGATCGTCGCCCAGATTGCCGACCAGAATAACCTTGTTCACGCCCGCCATTGCCGTCTCTCCGGATTCTCAAACTGTTCGGGCACCCGATAAGCGAGCCGCCCCGCCCACGCCAGTTCTTTACGCCGCTGCGGTCGCCAGGCGGCGCCCTTCGCGGCGGTTGCGGGTGAAGCCGAAGACGAGCAGCGCCAGCACCGCAAGCTGCGCGCCAAGCGTCTCGGCGCTGGGCGAGACGCCAAGGATCGGCAGGCGCGGGACGCCGGCGAGCGGGGTGACGCCGATCATTCCCGCCTCCTGCAGCGCGCCGATGCCCTTGCCGGCAAGCACCACCGCAAGCAGCGCCATCAGCAGCGAGCTGTAGGCGAAGAACTTGGAGATCGGCAGCGTCCGGCTGAAGCGGAACATCGCAACGGCGATCACCGCCAGGCACAGGGCCCCCACCGCGGCGCCGAGGAGCAGCGACGGGATGTTCCCTTCCGCCGACAAAGCCGCGAAGAACAGGATCGTCTCGAACACCTCGCGGTACACCGCGACAAAGGCGAGCAGGAACAGGAACCAGGCGGAGCCGCGGGTCAGCGCGTGGCCGAGCTTTTCCCGGAGATAGCGCTGCCACTCGTCGGCCTGCGCCTTGCCGTGCATCCAGATGCCGACGAACAACAGCACCACGGCCGCAAGCAGCGCGCCAAAGCCTTCGGTAAGCTCCCGGCTGGCGCCGCTGATCGAGAGGAAGTGGGTTGCCGCCCACCAGGTCGCGACTCCGGCGAGAATCGCGCTTGCCCAGCCGTAATGAACCGGCCGCGTCATCTCCGGCCGCTCCGCCTTGCGCAGGAAGGCGAGCATGGCGACGACGATGAGCAGGGCTTCGAGCCCTTCGCGCAGCAGGATCGAGAATGCGCCAAGGAAGGCGGAGGCGCCGCTTGCTTCGCTCGGCGCAAGCGCCGCTTCGGCGTCGGTGAGAAGTGCTTCCACGGCGGCGGCGCGGGAGGCGACCTCACCGGCTGGGCGCTCTTGGGCTATGGCCGAACGCAGCTCTGCCATGGCCGTCTCGACGCGGGCCATCAGCCCCGGGTCGCGGGCGTTGAGCACCGGCTCCACCGGCTCGAAGCCGTCGAGGTAGGCGGCGAGCGCCAGGGCCTTAGCCGCCTTGCGGTCGCCGGCCCGGTAGGCGGCGACGCTTTCGCCAAGGCGGGCGCGGGCGATGTCTAGGGTTGAGCCGGCGTCGGCCGAGGCGCCGGCGACGGCACCGGGGTTGGCGCGCAGGTAAGCCATCACCTTGTCGGCTTTGTCGGCGCCGATTTCCCCGCCCAATGCGGCTGGGGTGAGGCCGGCGAGGGCGGTGAGGTCCGTCACCCGCGCCCGCAACGCCGGGTCGTTGTCCCACAGCACCCGCCCGGCGGCGGCGTCGGAATAGGCGAAGCGGCCGGCGTAGAAAGCCAGCGCCCATTTGTCCTCCGTGGGGAGGTGGCCGTAGCTCGCCATGGCGGTGCCTTCGAGGCCCTGGTCGATCACCTGGTACAGGCCGAACACGCTGCGCTCGGCGGCGCGGGCGCGGTCGGCGAAGGCGATTGGCGCGGGGTCCAAGCCCTTGGCCATGGCAGTGTCGGCCTTGCCTTCGAGGCCGTGGCAGCTTGCGCAATTCTGGCTGTAGAGCTGCGCGCCCCGGGCGAGATCGGGCGCCGATTGCGGCGCGAGCGGCACCGGATAAGCGGCGAGAAGGGCGCCGGCGAGGCCACGGGCGTGGCGTGCCACCTCTTCCGGCGCGGTCTTGGCGGCGACCAGGCCCCGCAGGCGGTCGGCGTCGGCGATCAGCGCCTGCTTGGCGGGCGTGGCGGCAAGACCTCCGAGCCGCTCGCGCACCGACGCGGAGAACTCCGTCATCTCCTGATATTCGGCCGGGTTGTGGACCTTTCCGCCCTGCACCGCCTCACGATAATCGACCGCGATATAGTCGAGCAGCCGCCACGTCGTCTCGACGTCGCCGCCCTGCGCCGCCGCCGGGGCAGCGAGGAAGAAGGCGGACAGGAGCGAGAGAAGCGCCAGGAGGCGATTGCGGCGGCTGAGCATAGGGGCGCTTTCCGGAAAGCAGTGATCCGGCTGAGCTAGCCTAGTTGCGATTGATTATCAATAACGACAACGGTTCAAACCGCGGGGTAGCGCAGCCTGCCAAGGAAGCGGCTTAGCGAGGGAACGCGCTCACGCCCGCGGCGCCAGCTCGCCTTCGCCTTCTCGATCTGCATGACGTTGTCGATTCGCCGGTCGAGAAAGGCGCGGGTGTCGGCGAGGTCTTCGCTAGAGTCGTCGAGGTAGACGAGCACGGTCGAGGCGTAGACGCCGAGGAGGATGGTGCGCTTCGAATAATGGTTGAAATCGGTCGCGGTGTCGCCGGCAATGCGCCACATCCGGTCGACCGCGCGCCAGTTAAGCCGAAGCGCGAGGGCGACATTCTGCGGCTGGGCGAGGATGGCGAGGGCGCGGCGGAGCGCTTCCTTGTGCGGGGTGGCAATTTCGAGCCGGTACATGACGAGATCGCGGATGCGCTGGCGGATCTTCATCCGCTCGATCTTCTCGAGCGGAAAGGCGCGGGCCATGGCCCGGTCGATTGCGTCGAACCAGCCGTCGATCATGTCGGGCGCGCCGCCGGGAAAGGCGAGCCGCGCACGCGGCGCCGGGACCCCGGTCTCCGCCGCCGCCATGGCAAGCGCCTCCTCGCTCCAGCCGTCGAACACCGCGTGGGCGGGGATCAGCGGGGCAAGGGCGAGGCGGAGCTCGTCCAGAGTCATGTCGTTGGGCGCGATGTCGTCCATGTCGCGGACCAATGATCTTCCGGAGAGAAGGATGCAAGGGCTGGAGGCCGAGGACTCCCCTCCCTGCAAGGGAGGGGTGGGGGTGGGTAGCCGCGCAGCCCCCTCGATGGGGGCGGAGCGGCTTTGCTGACTCGGAAGAGCGTTTCGCGGGCATCGAGCCCGCTCAGCGCTTACCCACCCCTAGCCCCTCCCTAAATAGGGAGGGGAGTTTCGGCGGCGGGCTTCTCTGCCGGAAGCCGGATCAGCACCAGCGCCGCCGCGATGCACAAGGCGCCGACCGCGTCGGCGGTGCTGAAGCGCTCGCCGTAGGCGAACCAGCCGATGGTGGCGGTGACGGCCGGCTGCGTGAGGAGGCCGAGGCCGACCACCACCGGCGAAAGATGCCCGACGGCGTAGACGAGCAGGCCCTGGCCGATGAGCTGGCTGCCGAGCGCCAGCAGGATGAGCGGGGTCCAGTCGCCCGGAAGGATTTGCTCGCCAAGCGCAAGCGCGAGGAACAGCAAGGGCAGCGCTCCGGCGGCGGTGGCGACGGCGAGCACCGGCATCGGCGCGGTGCTCCGCCGCGCCCGGTCGATGGCGACGAGGTAGAAGACGTAGAACAGGCCGGCGAGGAGCGCGAGCAGATCGCCGCGCAGATTCTTGGGCGACAATTCGTAGGAAGAGCCCATCAGCAAGGCGGCGCCGGCGAGGGCGAGGACGATCGCCACGGCCTGCAGGCGGCCGGGCAGCGCCCGGGCGATCAGGAAGCCGTAAAGCATGAGCAGGAAGCTCGACATGTTCGCGAACAAGGTGGCGTTAGCGAGCTTGGTCAGGCCGATGGAGA
>DASWMM010000061.1:0-3639 GCA_036399755.1 Allosphingosinicella sp. | reverse complement strand
CTCGCCAAGCGCTTGGGCGCCGACGGCGTTCACCTGGGGCAGGGGGACGGCGACCCCAAGGACGCCCGCGCCCTGCTCGGCCCCTCCGCCCAGATCGGCGTGACGTGCCACGACAGCCGCCACCTCGCCATGGAAGCGGGCGAAGCAGGCGCCGATTACGTCGCCTTCGGAGCATTCTTCCCTACCACAACCAAGGAGACGGACCACCGCCCCGATCCGTCGATCCTCTCCTGGTGGTCGACCTTGTTCCAGATGCCGTGCGTCGCCATCGGCGGCATCACGCCCGAAAACGGCAGGGCGCTGGTGGACGCAGGCGCGGATTTCCTGGCGGTCAGCAGTGCCGTGTGGACCAATGCGAAAGGCCCGGCGGAAGCCGTGGCGGCGTTCAGCCGATTGCTTCAACCGGTTGAATAAGCCCGTGTCTTTGCCGATGCGTCTGGGCTAGGTTGCCGATCCACTGGACTCGGGGGCCATATGAAAATCCGGATATTCGTCGCGCTGCTTGCGCTGGGCGCTTCGATGCCGGCCGTCGCAGCGGCGCAGGGGGCTCCGCCGCGTACGGCAGAAGAGGCGGTCGACAGGCTCCAGGCGCTGGGCCAATGGATGCAGCGGATCACCGACGCCCTTGCCCCGAGCAACGAGGCCGGTGTCGCCTTCTTCCAGGCGGTGCAGGGCTCGACGTCCGGGGATCCCGCCCAGGCGCTCGCAAAGCTCCCCGAGTTGCGTGCCGCGACGGCCAAGTGGCGCGAAGCGCTTGCCGTCAGCGAGGCGCGTTTGAGCCGCATCCAGCCTTTGGAACAGGGAGCAACGCCTGTTCCGGCTGCACAGGTGAACCAGGTGCTGACCGATGCACGCGAGCTGGTGTCGGCGATGCAGCAGCTCGCTGCAGACACCGACCAACTGACCTTGGCGCTGGAGCGCGGCGACGTTGCCGCGGTACGGGAGCTTGCGCCCAAGCTCGTCCGCGGCGGCTTTCTGCAAATCCGTCAGCAGGTCACGATCTACCGAGGGCGCCAGGCGATGCTGCCCCCGACCCGTTCCGCGCATCAGATGGCTGCCGTGACGATCCGGATGTACGAAGCGATGAGCGTGGCTGCCGAGTCGTGGTTCGCCGCCTCTGCCGGACAACAGCGCGGCGCGGCCGCGACGCAACGGGCGAACTTTCTGGAGATTGCCGGCCTGCTCGAGAAAGAGGTCGCTTTCGGGCGGCGCAACCTTGCGCGCGAGAAAGCCACCTTCGCTTCCTTGAAGACGCAGGTAAAGGATGGCGGCTCGCGGGCGCTGATCGCTGCCGCGGAGCCCATGGCGAAGCTCAGCGCCGACGCGTTCCTGATCGGGGATGAGCTCGTCGCCTGGCTGCGGTCGCGTGCGGACACTTCGCAAGATGTGCTGGCCAAGCAGCAACATCCGGAGCTGTTTGCGGAACTGGTCCAGTTCGAACAGCGCTACGTGAGCGTGATGGCACAGGCAGCGGCAGCAATGGGACAAATCCGCCGCTGAGCCGGATTAGCGCAGTGCCTGCCGCACCATCGCCTTCAGCGTCTGCGCGTCGTGAATGGCGTGGGCGTCGATGTCGTTGTTGAAGTAGCACCAGACGTCGCGGCCGGCATTCGCCTGCTCGACCAGCCAGTCGGTCCAGGCGAGCAGGCCCTCGTCCGAATAGCGGCCCCAATATTTGCCCTCGCCGCCGTGAAAGCGGACGTAGGCGATTGGGCCTGACGCCCAGCGCGGCGTCGTGGAGCCCGGCATGTCGTGGGCGCAGAAGGAGACGCCGCGGGCGTCCAAGAGGGCGAGAACCTCCTGCGTGATCCAGCTCATCTCCCGAAACTCAAATACGTGAGTGAGGTCGCTCGGCAGGAGGCCGATGAATTCCTCAAGCCGTGCCGTGTTGCACGCCCAGCGGGGCGGGAGCTGGTAGAGGATCGGGCCGAGCGCCTCGCCGAGCCGCCGGGCGCGGGTGAGGAACTCCTCCACCGGCTCCGCGCATTCCTTGAGCTTCTTCATGTGAGTGATGAAGCGCGGCGCTTTCACCGCATAGCGAAAGCCTTCCGGCGCCTGCTCCTGCCACTTGGTAAAGGTCTCGGGCTTGGGCAGGTGGTAGAAGCTGGTGTTGAGCTCCACCGTCTCGAACGTGTCGGCATAAAAGCCGTACCAAAGCCGCTGGGCCATCTTCGCCGGATAGAATCGCTCGCGCCAGTGGCGGTAGATCCATCCCGAGCAGCCGATCCTGATCCGACCCGTCATCAATTGGGCAAACGGAACGGCTGGGAAATAAGTTGCGCCTCATGTATTTGACCCAGGTTAGAAAAAGGGGCGCGCATGCGGAAGTTCGGCATCTGGGTAATCGTCATTGTGACGGCGCTGATCAGCTCGGCGCTGACCAGTGCGGTGTGGCTGATCGCGTTCAACCGCGGCCCTGTCGGCCCAGCCCCCGTGCCGCAGCAGGTTGGAAGCCAGCGCGCGCCCTCCAAAGCGGAGCTCGAGATCGGCCCGTCCGGGCTCGCCATCCCCGTTGCCGGGATCAAGCCCGAAGCGCTTGCCGACACCTACACCCAGTCCCGCTCCGGCGGCGCCCGCGTCCACAACGCGATCGACATCATGGCGCCGCACGGCACGCCGGTGGTCGCCTCTGCGCCGGGCGTGGTGGAGAAGCTCTACTTCAGCAAGGGCGGCGGCGGCATCTCCGCTTATGTCCGCTCGCCCGACGGGCAATGGATCCTCTATTACGCCCACCTCCAGGCCTACGCGCCCGGCCTGAAGGAAGGTCAGGCGGTGAAGCAGGGCGACCTCATCGGCACCGTCGGCTCCACCGGCAACGCCAACCCGGCCGGCCCGCACCTTCACTTCGCGGTCAACAAGATGGTGGCCGGCGAGGACTGGCACGAGGGCAGCCCGATCAATCCCTACCCGCTGCTTGCGGGAAAGTCGGGCGCCCGCTAAGGCGCCACCGGCTCTTTCCACACTCCCTAGCGAGACTGAACATGAAGATCAGCGGCGTGGACATTCGTCCCGGCAACATCATCGAATATGAAGGCGGCATCTGGCGCGCCGTCAAGATTCAGCACACGCAGCCGGGCAAGGGCGGCGCCTACATGCAGGTTGAGCTCAAGAACCTCATCGACGGCCGCAAGAACAATGTCCGCTTCCGTTCGGCGGAGTCGGTGGAGCGCGTCCGCCTCGACACCAAGGACTTCCAGTTCCTGTTCAAGGACGGCGATGCGCTGACCTTCATGGACAAGGACAATTATGAGCAAATCACGCTCGACGCCGGCATCCTGGGCGACGCCGCGGCGTTCCTTCAGGACGGCATGGACGTGGTCATGGAGCTTTGGGAGGAGCGGCCGATCTCCGTCCAGCTCCCCGACACGATCGAAGCACTGATCGTCGAGGCGGACGCGGTGGTGAAGGGCCAGACGGCGTCCTCCTCCTACAAGCCTGCGGTCCTCGACAATGGCGTGCGCGTCATGGTGCCGCCGCATATCGGCGCGGGCACCAAGATCGTTGTGGACGTCTACGAGCAAACCTACATCCGCCGCGCGGATTAAGCCGGTCTTACTCCCCTCCTTGAAAGGGAGGGGCCGGGGGTGGGTGCGAGCGCAGCGAGCCCCTTCCTCCGCCAAGAGGCGGCACAAGCGGCAT
>DASWMM010000060.1:0-1773 GCA_036399755.1 Allosphingosinicella sp. | reverse complement strand
TGTTCTGCGACAGCGTCGCCGATCTCGACCGGGCGGTGGCCGCGATCGAGGCGGGCGAGATGTCGTCCAAGCATGTCGGCATCCGCATCCGCACGCCCAACGTCGTGTCGCGCTTCGGCATTCCGCTGGACAGTCCAAAGGGCTTCACCAAGCTGGTCGACGCCGTGAAGCGGCTGCCGACCGACAGCGCGTTCGGCGTCCACTTCCACATGGCAAGCTCCAACATCGGCGTCGCGCAGTGGTGGCACCTGTTCGAATCGATGCTGAAATGGTGCCAGTCGATCGAGCGGCTCACCGGCCGGACCATCGAAGTGCTCGACATGGGCGGCGGCTGGTTCCCGGACGATTGGCATTCGGACGACGAATCGCGCTTTGCCACGGCGGTGGAGAAGGTGCGTGCGGCTCTGCCCAACGTGAAGCAGATCGTGTCGGAGCCGGGCAAGGCGATGGCGCAGCCGTCTATGGCGCTGGCCATGCGCATTCTCGAAATCCAGGAACATGAGGACGACCGGGTGGAAGCGGTGGTGGACGCGTCGATCGCGGAACTGCCGATGCACTTCTTCCAGCCGCACCGGATCCTCCGCCAATGCGGCGAAACGGGCAAGTTGCAGCCCGTCGGCCGCGGCAAAACCCATCTTATGGGCCGGCTCTGCATGGAGCATGACATCGTCGCCGCGAATGTGGGGCTGCCTGAGGGCACCCGCGCGGGCGACATGCTCATCTTCTGCGACACCGGCGGTTACGACAGGAGCATGTCTTATGTATTTGGCAGAGGTTGAAGCGAGCGTCACGGAAGCACGGACCGAGGAACGGCCGAGCGTCCTGCCGCCGCTGCCCAGCGACCGGTGGGAGCATTTCCCGCATTCCACCTTCTCGCACCACGGCAAGGCCTGTTGCGACGTTGCGCGCGAGTGGGTGTCGTCGATGGACTATGCGATGCTGAACGGCGGCGATCTTGCCACCGGCCCGCGCTGGATTCGGGCGCGCTACAAGTGGGGCGCGTCCAAGTGGCCGATGCACTGGTGCGAAGTGGTGGAGCGCAAAGTGATCGATTGCGGCGCCCATGCTGCGCTCGCCCACGAAGTGTTCACCGCGCGCGGCCAGACTCCGTTTCACGCCCAGTTCGTGCAGAAATACAGCCCGGAAGCCACCGACCAGTGGCGCAGCGCCTGGGTGGAGGAGCAGGCCTCCTGCCACTGGCTGACCGACGACATCATCTACCACGAAGCCAATGCGCTTCTGGTCGGCGACGACGAAGTGAAGCTTTGGGACGGCAGCGCCGGCTGGTGGGTCAACGCCCGCCAGCAGGGCAACGGCTACGGCAACCTGCTCGCGGTGCGAATCTTCGCGCCTGACCATGGCAATGCCGGTGGCGGCGACGGCTTCCGTTGGGGCGAGCGGCGCTTGAAGCCGAACGTCTGGAACCAGATCGGCTGAGCCCCGGGGCGGCTTCGGCCGCCCGAGCCGTTCCCGCATGAGCATCCGAATCCCGGGCCGCCGCGATACCGAACTCTCCCCGCTTGAAGCGGCGGTGATGTCGGAGAAAGCGGCGGCGCTTGCCCAGAGCGGGCGGCGGGTGGAAGCAGCGCTCGCGGCTTTGGCGGAAGCGAGGGAGGACCGGCCGCAGCGGCTGAGGGCAGCGGCCGATGCGGTCTACGGCTTCTTCATCCAGCGCGAGATCATCGGGCTGCGCGACCATCGCAGCGTAATTGACCATTACGCCATTCCCCGCGAGGTGCTGCTTCGGCTGGGCGCGCGCTGAGGCGCTGTGGG
>DASWMM010000059.1:0-3284 GCA_036399755.1 Allosphingosinicella sp. | reverse complement strand
AGGGGTAACCTGCCGTAGTCTCCGGCGGCTCACGCGCGAACCGCCCAAGCCTCCGCCAAACACCCCTCCACCAGCTTCGCTGGTCCCCCTCTCCACCGAGCTACCGCTCGCCAGGGAGGAACTGGGGCGCCGCCGGCTATCCCGCCCTCACCCCACCCAGGCGGCGACTTCTGCAGCGACGCGGTTGGCGGCCTGGTTGAGGGCCGGGCCGGCGCTTGCCGCGTCGATCAAGGGCATTGCCACCCGCGCTTCGAAGCGGCGGCTTTCGATCCCATCGGTGCCGCGGGCTAGGACGCCGTCATAGATCACCACCGCCTCGCTGGTGTCGGCATCGATCCCGAAGCTTTGCAGGGTGCCGGTGAGGCGAAGGCCTGGGTCAAGCGTGAACTGGCGCGCATCGAGGACCACGCGGCCCGAGCGGGCGGAAATCGTCTCGCCGATCAGCCGCGCGAACAAGGCGTCGGGATTCTCCACCCATTGCGCGTTCTTGAGGTAGGCGACCGCGGTGCCGCCGGTGCGCACCGGCACGCGGGCGGTGCGCAGTTCCTGCGGGATTGCGGGCGGGACCACCGTCATCGTCTGTGCGGCGGTCGAGGTTTGCGTCGTGCCGGCCGGCCGCGCCTGCTCGGCGGTCAGGCGCATCAGCACCGGCGGCGTCTTCGGGCCGAAGCTGCAGGCGGACAGCAAGAGCGCCGCCGCGGCTGGAAGGAGCGTGCGATAGGCCATCACTTCTTTTGCCCTTTATAATTCGGAAGGCTTGGGCCGCTGATCACGCCAAGCGCGCCCTGGGTGTCGAGCCGCTGCGATACGGCGCTGAGGCTGGTCGAGACCTCGCGAAGATCGCGCACTAGCTGGCCGACTTCGGGAATGGTCTGCTTGGAGAAGGCCTGCACGCCGGGCCTTGCATCGGACAGCAAGGCGTCGAGATTCTGCATGCTGCCCTCGGCGGCGCGAACCGTCTGGCGAAGGTCGGCGATCAACGGCCGCGCGTCGCGCTGAAGGAGCGCATCCGACGTGTCGGCGAGCTGGCCGAACTCCTCGGCGGCGGCGCCCGCCTGGCGGATTGCGACCCGCGCTTCGGCCATGGTTGCGGCGATTTCGTCCGAACGCTCGGCGAGGTTGCGGCTGATCTCCTGGACGTTGCCGAGGATCGCGGCGATCGACGTCTGGTTCTGATCCGAAAGCAATTCGGTAAGCCGCAGGGTCAGGGTCGAGACGCGCTCCAGCAGTTCCGGCGCGCTGCTCAGCAGCTGGGCGATCCCGCCGGGCTTGGTGGGGATCACCGGCACGTCATAGGGGCACATCGCGTGGCGGTTTGGCCCCTCCGGGCAGGTCAACTCGCGAGGGGCGGCGGGTCGATTGGCATTGCGCTCCGGCGGATCGAGCTGAATCTGCGAAACGCCGGTGAAGCCGACGCCCTTGATCGTCGCGAAGGTGCCGACCAGGATCGGCGTAGCATCCTGAACAGTGATCCGAACCCGCACGAATTCGGGCGTCTTGGGCTCCAGGTTGATCGAGTCCACCTGGCCCACGGGCACGCCGGAGAAGGTCACCGCGCTGCCTTTGGCCAGGCCGTCAACGGCCTGCTTGAAGAAGATGTCGTAATGCTTGTTCTGGTCGCCGCCCGCTTGCGAGATCCAGATAATGAAGCCGACCAGGGCGATGATCGCCGCCAGGACGACGCTGCCGACGAGCAGGTGGTTCGAACGCGTTTCCATCAGGCTTTACCGTTCCCGCTCTGCGCGCCGGGCGCTGCAGAGGCTTCCGCCTCCGCCGCCTCGACCGCTTCTTCCGCCGCACGACCGCGCGGGCCTCTGAAATATTCCTGAATCCACGCGTGGTCCAATGCCAATAATTCCGGAATCGTTCCGACCGCGACGACCTTGCGGTCGGCAAGCACCGCGACACGGTCGCAGATGGTGTACAGCGTGTCGAGATCGTGGGTGATGATGAACACGGTAAGGCCGAGCTGGTCGCGAAGTTCCACGATCAGCTCGTCGAAGGCCGCCGCGCCGATCGGATCGAGGCCGGCGGTCGGCTCGTCAAGGAACAACAGCTCCGGGTCGAGCGCGAGCGCGCGGGAAATGCCGGCGCGCTTCTTCATGCCGCCCGACAGCTCCGACGGGTATTTGGGCCCGGCATTGGTGGGCAGCCCGACCATGACGATCTTGAAGGCGGCGATTTCGTTGAGCAGCTTTTCGGACAATCGCGGGTAGAATTCGCGCAGCGGCACCTGGACGTTCTCGGCCACGGTCAGCGTCGAGAACAGAGCGGCGCCCTGGAACATGATTCCCCAGCGTTTGCGCACGCCTTGCAGGCACTTGTCGTCGGCGGTGAGCATCGGCTGGCCGAAGACGTAGATCTCGCCCTCGACGGGCTGCTGGAGGCCGATGATCGAGCGCATCAGCACCGACTTGCCGGTTCCGGACCCGCCGACCACGCCGATGATCTCGCCGCGCCGGACATCGATATCCAGACCCTCGTGGATGATCTGGTCGCCGAACGCATTCTTGAGGCCGCGGACCGAGATGATGGGTTGGTCGTCGTTCACAGCCAGCCCACTTCGGTGAAGAATACGGCGAAAAAGGCGTCGAGCACGATCACCAGGAAAATACCCTGAACAACCGCCGTGGTCGTCCTGAGGCCGACCTCCTCGGCCGAAGACTCGACCTGCATGCCCTGGAAGCAGCCGGCCATGGCGATGATCAGGCCAAAGAACGGCGCCTTGATCAGGAGCTGCCAAAGATCGGTGATCGGCACGACCTCGCGGATGCGCTGCACGAAGGTGACGGGCGGAATGTCGAGGCCGACCCAGCAGAACACCGCGCCGCCGACGATCGACACCAAGGCGGCGTAGAAGCCGAGCAGCGGCATCATCATCACGGTGGCGAGGACGCGGGGCAGGACCAATGCCTCCATCGGCGAGACGCCGATGGTGCGCATCGCGTCCACTTCCTCGGCAAGCTTCATCGATCCGAGCTGGGCCGCGAAGGAGGAGCCGGAGCGGCCGGCGACCATGATCGCGGTCATCAGCACGCCGAGCTCGCGCAGCGTGATGCGGCCGACCAGATTGATCGTGAACGCCTCCGCGCCGAATTGGCTGAGCTGCACCGCGCCCTGCTGGGCAATGACGATGCCGACGAGGAAGCTCATCAGGCCGATGATGCCGAAGGCGTGGACGCCGACCACCTCGAAGCGCTGGACGACGGCGTTGATCCGGAACCGGCGCGGGTGGCGGATGACGTTGCCGATCGCGATCAGCATCGCCCCGAAGAAGCCGAGCA
>DASWMM010000058.1:0-6183 GCA_036399755.1 Allosphingosinicella sp. | reverse complement strand
AGGCTTGCGTCTGGCTGCGCAGGATCTGCTCCATCACCTGCGGCTTGAAGTCGGCGTCGCCGACGCGTTCGATGATGTGGTTGAAGGTCGACGGGCGCACCACCTGGCCGAGCGCGAACTCGACTTCGAAGGTCTTGAGATAGTCCTTGAGGGCGACCAGCTTCTCGCGGCTCGGCGGCTCGTGGTCGCGGTACATGACCGGCGCCTTCTTGGCCTCCAGCGCCTTGGCGGCGGCGACGTTGGCGGCGATCATATAGTCTTCGATAAGCTTGTGGGCGTCGAGGCGCTCGCGCGGCGCCACCGACATGATGCGGCCCTTCTCGTCGAGGACGACGCGGCGTTCGGGCAAGTCGAGGTCGAGCGGGCCGCGCTTCTGGCGGGCGGCGTACATCGCCTTCCAGCAGGCCCACAGCGGCTTGAGGGTGGACTCGACCAGCTCTGGTGCGACCGGCGGCCGCGAGGGTTCGATCTCCGGCATGGAACAGGGGGAGGAGAAGACCTCGGTGCGCTCCCCTTGATCCTCCCCGGGACGGGGAGGGGGACCGTTCGCGCCAGCGAGCGGTGGAGAGGGTTGGTCAACCGCACTGCCGGTCTCGGAGCCCCCTCCACCAGCTTCGCTGGTCCCCCTCCCCGTCCCGGGGAGGATTTCTGCCGCATCGATTGCGGCCTGCGCATCTTCGTAGGCGATGTTCGCGGCGATGCGGACGCGGGCGCGGGTGAAGCGCCAGCTTTTGAGTTCGCCGGCCTTCGTGACCTGGAGGTGGCAGACGAGGCTGGCGCGGTCCTCGCCTTCCTTCAAGGAGCAGACGTGGGCGGAGAGCGTCTCCGGCAGCATCGGCACGACGCGGTCGGGGAAGTAGACGCTGTTGCCGCGCTTCCTGGCTTCCTTGTCGAGGGCGGAGCCGGGGCGGACATAGAAACTGACGTCGGCAATGGCGACCAGCGCCTTCCAGCCACCGGCGTTGGCGGGATCGTCGTCCGGCGCGGCCCAGACGGCGTCGTCATGGTCGCGGGCGTCGGCGGGATCGATTGCGACGATCGGGATGTGGGTGAGGTCCTCGCGGTCGCCGAGCTTCTGGCCGGCGATGCGCTCGGCCTCATCGAGGACTTGTTCGGAGAATTCGTGGGGAATGCCGTGCTTGTGGATGGCGATCAGGCTGAAGCTGCGCGGCGCGAAGGGGTCGCCGAGCACGTCGGACACCCGCGCGGTGAGGCGCGGCGGGCGCCCGGCTTTCTCGGCAAGGACGAGATCGCCGACCTGCGCCTTGCCGATGTCGGAGATGGGCAGCTCGCGCCGTTCCTTTTTCTCGACCGGGCGCAGCCAGAGGTGGTCGCCTTCCTTGTGAACGACGCCGAGCAGCAGCTCGCTCCCTTTGGCGAGCTTCTTCATCGGGTGGGCGGCCCAGCCGTTGCCAAGCTGCTCGGTGCGGGCGAGAACGCGGTCGCCTACGCCAAGGGAGGAACCCCTGCCCTTCCTCTCCAGCACACGGATGCGCGGCTCCGGCATGTCGGATTCCCAGCGTTCCGGGGCGCCCCAGATTTGGCCGCTGTCGTCGGCATCGACGATGCGCAGCACCGTTACCTTGGGGACGCCGCCGGCCTGGTGAAAGGCGCGGCCCGGCGAGCCTTCGATCAGCCCTTCGTCGGCCATGTCCTGGAGCAGTATCTTCAGCGCCTGCTTGTCTCCGGCGGACAGGCCAAAGGCGCGGGCGAGCTCGCGCTTGCCGGCGGGCTGATCGCTGGAGGCGATGAAATCGAGGATTTGCTGGCGGCTGGGAAGTCCGCCCCGCTGTTGGCCACGCGGCATTCGTTACTCCTAAACACCGCTCATCCTGAGGAGCCGCTGAGCGCAGCCGAAGCGGCGTCTCGAAGGACGCACGGTGCCGGTCCTTCGAGACGGGCCTTCGACTTCGCTCAGTCCCTCCTCAGGATGAGCGGGTATCCTTGACCCGCCGGAGGGGCCGGCGGGGAATATGGCGCGAACGCACCACCGGGCACTGCGGATGCAACCGGCGATTCGAAGCCGTCCTTCGACACGGACGAGACGCCGAACACCCAATCGTCGACGCGGACGTGCGGGAGCGTCACCCGGCACGGCCCCACGCTATCGGGCGACCCGCAAAGAATGGCGGAATGCCGCAGCGAATGCTCCCATTCGGCGGCATCGGTGGCGCGCCAGCGAACGACGTAATCCGACGCACCCTTGACCGGGGACCAGGTGAGGGTCGTGTCGGTGGAGACAGCACCCTCTACCTTCGGCTCCGGCGGCGGCGGGGCGCTTGCGAGCGCGGCCAGAGCGGCGACGTTCAGCTTCACCACCTTGGCGAGGTAGGCGAAATCCATCTTGTCGATGGTGTCGCCATATTCGATGCCCTTTTCGACCCGCAGATCCTGATGCTGCCAATTGTAGTTCTCGATGGCGACCGAGAAGCGGACGGCGGGGTAGCCGGCGTTCAAGAACTCGGTGTGATCGCCGCCGCGGCCGAAGCGGTCGTTGCGCCATATTTCCCTAACGTCGAGGCCGAGCCCGAGATCGCTCGCAAGGTCGTCGATCCAACGCGACAGATTGCGCGAGGGTGCGTCGTTCTCGCCGCCGAGGCTGCGTTGCTGCGCGGCGAGCGCCTCCCTGCCCTGCCAGCGCGGACCTTCGGAGAACACCCGGACGTGCGTGTCGTCGCAGACCCCGTCCGAGCTGCAGCTATTGCCGATGATGTCGTTGTTGAGGTTGGCGAGCACTTCCCAGCCCTGCGCCTTGACGAAGTCGGCGAGCACCTTGCCGCCGTAAAGGCCCTGCTCCTCGCCCGAGAGGGCCGCATAGACGATGGTGTAGGGAAACTTATGCCTGGACAGCACCCGCGCCGCCTCGATCACCGCCGCAGTGCCGGAGCCGTCATCGTTGGCGCCCGGAGCGTCCTTGGTGAAATCCATGACGTCGGTGACCCGGCTGTCGATGTGGCCGGTGATGATCACCACGCGGTTGGGAACGACGGTGCCGCGCTGGATGGCGATCACGTCCGTGAGCTTGGTCGGCGTCGGGATGCGGCGGCCGGTGACGATCTGGGACGGCGTCTCGATCCTCAGGCAGTTACCGCAGGCGCGCGAATAGCGGCGGAATTCGTCCTCCGTCCACTTCAGCGCCGCGCCGATGCCGCGCTTCGGGTCGGTCTGCGAGGAAAGCGTGTGGCGGGTGCCGAAGCTGACCAGCTTCTCGACGATTGCGCGGAGCCGTGCCTCCTGAACGCCATCGGCGACTTCGCGCGGGGTTGCAGCGGAAGCAGCAGCTGGAAAGAGGAGGAGAGCGGCGGCGAGGGGGAGAAGACGGAGCAACTTCATGCCATCGCCTCTGCGCGCGTGCGAAGCGAGTAGCAAGCCCGGAGCAAAGGGGCCGGTTGCATTCAGCACGGGAATATCGTTCAACCGCCCGGCCTTAGCGAAAGTTTCAGCCGATGCGTTTGCCGCTCTCCTGTGCGCTTGCCGCGCTTCTGCTCGCGCCTGCTTATGGTTCGGCACAGGCGCCCAAGACTGCGGCAGCCAGGCCGGCGAAAGGCGCGTGGGTCACCGAAGTAGGGATGTACCGGCTCAACGAGGACGATCCGAGGACCGAAGGCACCTATTACAAGGGTGTCGGCACATCGTGGAGCTACGCGTGGCAGCAATGGATTACGCCGGAAGACGTCCCGGCGGAGTACCGCGCGCGTTCGTTCAAGAACCTCAGCCGTGTCGTCCTCGATGTCGACACGGCCGGCAAGCCTGGCAATTGCCGGCCGATCGGCACAAGCCCGGAGCCGCGCCTGGACGCGCTCGCCTGCGCCCTCCTGATGAAGCGCGCGCGCTTCGACATCCGCTATGCCGGCCCGGGCCGGCCGGTGCCCTATCGCTTCGCCACTTCGGTGACGTGGTGCACATCAGCGGCGGCAGGCGCAGGGTCGCCGCCGCCGCGGATTTACACGAGTCCGCCCGCAGCGCCGCTGCCGGGTGGACCCGGGCCCCTCCCGCCCCAGCGGTCGCAGGAGAGCAGCTCGGGCTGGCCGCGCCTCAACTGGTCGAAGGAGCTCGTCGTCGGCCCCGCTCCGGCTATCCAGGCAGCCTGGCCCGGCGGCGCCGAAGGCCGTGTCAGCCTCGACCTTGCTTTGTCGCCCGAGAAGGGGGCGACCGACTGCAAGATCGGGGTCTCGTCCGGAGTGGCGGCACTCGACGACGCGGCGTGCCAGGTCGCCCGAACGGTGCCGGTGCTTTACAAAGAGATGTGCGAAACCTTGTGTCGCGAGCACTCGATCCCGCTGCAGATCGTCTGGAAAAGGGCAGGAAGCCACGTGCGGCTGCCGCTGGAGCCGAGCGCGCCGACCTATGTCGGCACGCGGCGCCTTCCGGCCGGAACGATCACACGCAAGGATCTGGCCAAGCTTCCCGACCTCAGCGTCAAAAGGCGTGAAATCGCGCCGCTGGTGTGGGTCGACGCGGACGGAAGGCCGACCAAGTGCATCAGCGCGGCCTATTCCAGCGGCAACCGCGCGCTGGACGCGCGGCTGTGCGAGCTTCTCCTCAAGAAGATGCGCTACTCGAGGCGGACGGATGTCTTCGGCGACCCTGCGCCGGATCTGTTCTACGACCGCATCGACCTTGATGGCCTCCTCTAGACCGCTTCCACGGTCTGTTCGATGGTGCCGAAGATCGGGTGGCCGTGTTCGTCGTCCATCCAGATGCGCACGCTGTCTCCGGCCTTGAGGAAGCCGGTCGAGGCGGTGCCCGCCTGGATGGTTTCAACAGTTCGCACCTCTGCGATGCACGAATAGCCGAGGCCGCCGTTGGCGATCGGCTTGCCCGGGCCCTCGTCGGCGCCCCGGTTGGAGACGGTGCCGGAGCCGACGATGGTGCCCGCGCCGAGGTTCCGGGTCTTGGCGAGGTGGGCGACGAGGGTGCCGAAATCGAAGGTCATGTCGACGCCCGCATCGGCGCGGCCGAAGGGCTGGCCGTTCAAGTCGACCTTGAGCGGGCCGTGGAGCTTGCCGTCCTTCCACCGCTCGCCGAGTTCGGCGGGGGTGACGAACACCGGCGACAGAGCCGAGGCGGGCTTGGATTGAAGGAAGCCGAAGCCCTTGGCGAGTTCGCCGGGGATGAGGTTGCGCAAGCTGACGTCGTTGACGAGCCCGACGAGCAGGATGTGCTCCAGCGCCTGTTCCCGCGATACGCCGCGGGGCACGTCGCCTGTCACCACCACCACTTCGGCTTCAAGGTCGCAGCCCCAACTTTCGTCGGCGAGCGGGATGGGCGAACGTGGCGGCAGCATCTCGTCGGACGCGCCCTGGTACATCAGCGGATCGGTCCAGAAGCTTTCCGGCATCTTGGCCCCGCGCGCCTGGCGGACGAGCTGGACGTGGTTCACGTACGCCGAACCATCGGCCCATTGGTAAGCGCGCGGCAGCGGCGCGAGCGCGTTCCGCTCATGGAAGCGCATCATCGGGATCGCTTCGTGGGCAAGATCGGTGGCGAGCAGCTCGAGCTGCGGCGCGGCCACTGCCCAATTGTCGAGCGCCGCCTGCAGCGTCGGCGCGATGTGAGTCGCATCGGCGCACCAGGCAAGATCGTGGCTAACCACAACCAGACGGCCATCGCGGCCTCCCTTGAGCGATCCCAGTTTCATTGGTTCTCCTCTTGGCTGCCGTGTGCGCAACCCGGTCACTGGCATTTGCCGGAACGCTTGGCTAGTGGCCTCCCCAACACCCTATCCCGATCCAAGGACTTTCCATGCGGAACATCGATCATTTCATCGGCGGCGCGGCCGTTTCGTCCGGCGAGCGCCACGGCGACATCTTCGACCCCAACAAGGGCGAAGTGCAGGCCCGCGTTCGCCTGGGCACGGCTTCGGACCTCGAGACGGCGGTGGCGGCGGCCAACGCCGCACTCCCCGGCTGGATGGCGACCAACCCGCAGCGCCGCGCCCGGGTGATGTTCAACTTCAAGTCGCTGGTCGAGAAGCACATGGACGAGCTGGCGCTGCTCCTGTCCTCGGAGCACGGCAAGGTGATCGCCGATTCGAAGGGTGACGTGCAGCGCGGTCTGGAAGTGATCGAATTCGCCTGCGGAATTCCGCATGCGCTGAAGGGCGAGTACACGCAGGGCGCCGGGCCCGGAATCGACGTTTACTCCGTGCGCCAGCCGCTCGGCATCGTCGCCGGGATTACG
>DASWMM010000057.1:0-11857 GCA_036399755.1 Allosphingosinicella sp. | reverse complement strand
CGACGCGCATGGCCATGTGATGGAGCTGGGCTTCCAGGCGCTGCGCCTCGATCTCAGCGGCACCAAGAGCCTGACGGAGGCGCAGGCGAAGATCGCCGCTTACGCCGCCGCCAACCCGACAGCCCGATGGATCCTCGGCGGCGGCTGGAACCAGGAAGTTTGGGGCCTCGGCCGTTTTCCCACCGCCGCCGATCTCGACGCGGTGGTGAAAGACCGGCCGGTCTGGCTGGAGCGCGTGGACGGCCATGCCGGCTGGGCGAACAGCGCGGCCATGAAGGAAGCGGCGATCACGGCGAAAACCGCCGCTCCGTCGGGCGGCAAGATCGAGAAGGGCGCCGGCGGCCAGCCGAGCGGCATCTTCGTCGATGCCGCGTCGTCGCTGGTCGACAAGGTGGTGCCCGAACCGCTGCCGCGCATTCGCGACGCCGCTTTCGCCCGCGCGCAGGAGATCATGCTTGCCAACGGCCTTACCGCCGTCGCCGACATGGGCACCAGCACGGACGATTGGCTGACCATGCGCCGGGCGGGGGATGCGGGCCTGCTCAAGGTGCGGATCATGTCTTACGCGGGCGGGATCGCGCCGATGCTCGAAGTGGCGGGGACCGGGCCGACCCCGTGGCTCTACAACAGCCGCCTCAGGATGGGCGGGGTGAAGCTGTACAGCGACGGCGCGCTCGGTTCGCGCGGGGCGTGGCTGAAGCAGCCCTACAAGGACAGTCCGAAGGAGCGGGGCCTGGGCTTCCTCAACGACACCGAGCTGATGAACCTGATGAGCCGGGCCGCGATGGACGGCTTCCAGGTTGCCGTTCACGCGATCGGCGACGCCGCCAATGCGCAACTGCTGACCGCGATCGACGAGATGGCGGTGACCTACAAGGGCGACCGGCGCTGGCGGGTGGAGCATGCCCAGATCGTCGATCCGGCCGATCTGCCGCGCTTTGCCCGCAACGGCACGATCGCGTCGATGCAGCCGGTGCACCAGACCAGCGACTGGAAAATGGCCGAAGCGCGGATGGGCACCGAGCGGCTGGGCGGCGCTTATGCCTGGCGTTCGATGCTCGCGTCCGGCGTGCCGCTGGCCTTCGGATCGGATTTCCCGGTGGAGCATCCGAACCCGTTCCACGGCCTCGCCGCCGCGGTGAGCCGGGAGGATCCGAACGGCCAGCCGCCGGGCGGCTGGATGCCCGAGCAGAAATTGAGTCTTGAGCAGGCCTTGCGTGGCTTCACGATGGCGGCGGCGCATGCGGGCTTCGCGGAGGACCGGCTGGGCACGTTGGAACGCGGCAAGTTCGCGGACTTCATCCTGGTGGACCGGGACATCTTCGAAGGGGCGACGCCCGCGCAGATCCGGGACGTGAAGGTGCTTGAGACCTGGGTGGCGGGCGAGAAGGCCTGGCCTCGGTGATATCCCCGTTCGTTCCGAGCGTAGTCGAGGGGCGCTGCACGGGCGCTTGAGGTGCGCCCCTCGACTACGCTCGGGACGAACGAGGTGGTGGTTTAGCTCTTAAGCTCCGTGATCCGGCCGACGGTGAGGATTTGCGGCAGGACCTCCGTCTCCCGGCCGGGTGCGTACCACAGGTAGAGCGGCACGCCGGAGCGGCCGTGCTTTTCGAGGAAGCGGCCGATCTCCGCGTCGCCTCGGGTCCAGTCGCCGACCAGCACTTGTACCTCGCCCGCCTTGAAGGCGGTGGCGACTTCGGCCCGCTCGAGGACGGCTTTCTCGTTGACCTTGCAGGTGACGCACCAGTCCGCCGTGAAATACAGGAAGACGGGCCGATTGGCGGCTCGAAGCGCGGCGAGGCGGGGTTCGCTGAACGGTTCGGCGGCGAGCGTGCCGCCGGGGTGGGCTTCCGCCGGTTCAACGGCGGTTGGGACGAAGGCCAAAGCGGCCGCCGCAACAAGCGCGACGGGCGCAAGCGGGAGCCAGGCGTGGCGGCGCCCGCCCCACCAGAGAGCTACAGCCGCCGCAAGCGCTGCGGCGAGGCCGACGAGCAGGCCTGCTCCGCCGACCTGCCGCTCCAATATCCAGGCGAGCGCAAGCGCGGTCAGGAACATCGGCACGGAGAGGATGCGCCGCAGGCGCCCCATCCAGGGGCCGGGCCTGGGCAGCCGCCGGCGAAGCGCGGGCACGAAGCCGAGGAGGAGGAAGGGGAGGGCAAGGCCGAGGCCGAGGCCGGCGAAGATGGCGAGGGCAGCGGCCTCGGGGAGAACCAGGGCGGCGCCTAATGCGGCGCCCATGAAGGGGCCGGTGCAGGGCGTTGCGACAAAGGCGGCGAGGGAGCCGGTCCAGAAGGCGCCGGCGGTGCCGCCGCGCCCGGCCAGCTTGCCGCCGCCGCCGATGGCTGGGAGCTCGAACAGACCGGCAAGGTTGAGCGCGATTGCGGTGACCAGCAGCAGCAGCAGCAGGATCACGCGCGGCTCCTGGAGCTGGAAGGCCCAGCCCACCGCGCTGCCGCCGGCGCGGAGCGCGAGCAGCGCCGCGCCGAGCGCCAGGCAGATGCCGACCACGCCCGCCGTGTAGGCGATCGCCTCCCGCCGCGCCGAGCGCTCGTCGCCGCCGGCGCGGGCGAGGCTCAGCGCCTTGAGGCTCAGGATCGGGAACACGCAGGGCATGATGTTGAGGAGCAGCCCGCCGAGCACCGCGCCGCCGAGCGCAAGCGCGATCGCGGCCCAACCCTGCTGCGACGCGGGAGCGGCGTCGGCTAGCGGCTCGCCCGGCGGCGGCACCGATCCAGGCTCGGCGCGCAGAGAAAGGCCGCGACCGTCGCCGAGCGCGATCACGCCCTCCACGGACTGCGTGCCGCCCTCCGCCGCCTTTGTTTCCAGGATCAGGGCGTCGCCGGTTCGGGTGACGCTTTGCGGCGCGCTGTGGTCGAGCACGCCTTCCGACAGGGGGAAGAAGTAGGTATCGGTTACCGGTACGGCTGCAGGGAGTGGAATGAGCAGGCGCAGCTTTCCGCCGGTGCGCTCGAAGCGAGCGACGCTGCCCAGTGGCCGGGGCAGGGCCTCGCGCCACCGGTTGAACTCGGCGCGGCGGTCAGGCCCGGTGCCGACCGGCAGGTCGAGCGCGAGATCGGCGGTTTCGCGGACGCAGATCTCGTCGGTGCAGACGAGGTAGTCGAGCGTTCCGCGGACCGGCAGGACGCTGCCCGGGGTCAGATCGGGCGGCACCGTCAGCTCGGTCAGCAGCGCATGCTCGCCTTCGAACACATAGTTCATCAGGCCCGCGACGATCAGCCGCTTGGGCACCGGGTAGCGCAGCGTCGCCGCGGCCGCGCCTTTGGGAAGCCGCCACTCGACGCTGCTTTCGAAGCCCGCATCGCCTGGGTTCTTCCAGTAGCCGTGCCAGCCGGGCCTGGGCGTCATGCGCAGGGCCAGCGCCACCTTGCCGCCAGCGGTGGACGCGGTCCCTTCGGCGACGAGCTCCACTCGCATCGCCTTTTCGCCGGGCGCGAGGAGCTGGGCGCTCGCTGGTGAGGCGCAAGCGAGGAGGAGCCAGAGGGTGAGGAGAAGGGACCGGATCATCTGCCGTTCCCATATAGCACGCTGGCGCCGCAGCGCACGGGTGCGATGCGGCGGGCGTTCAGCGCTTCATACTGAGGGGACTGCAAGGACGTCGGGCGCCGGCGCTGAGATCTCGGGTGCGCCCCTCGACTTCGCTCGGGACGAACGAGGTTGTTTCCTTGTTCGGCCCTCTTCCCGTCATGCCAGCGAAGCCTGGCATCCATGCTGAGTTGGTAACCTGCACCACGGCCGCATGGGCGCCAGCCTTCGCTGGGGCGACGGTGGTGCGGTGACGAATGCGACAAGCCCCTCCCCAACCCCTTCCCTGAACGGGCTTTAGAAGCTGGTGCTTGGGCGGTCGCGCTTTGTTCCTCCCCCGGATTTCCGGGGGAGGGGGACCACCCAGGGTTCCCGCCAAAGTACTACTTTGGCGGGTGCCCTTGAAGGGTGGTGGAGGGGCGCGAGCATAGGGAGCGTTTCAAGACCCTGCGCTTCGCTCCGGGCCCCTCCACCGCACTGCGTGCGGTCCCCCTCCCCTGCAAATGCAGGGGAGGATAAGGCGGGTGCCGGCTTAGTCCAGGTTCGGTCGCAGCCAGCGCTCGGCTTGCTCGACGCTGACTTCACGGCGGGCGGCGTAATCCTCGAGCTGGTCGCGGCCGATTCGGGCGACTCCGAAATACTCGGCGTCGCGGTGGCCGAAGTAGAAGCCGGAGACGGCGGACGTCGGCCACATGGCGTAGCTTTCGGTCAGCGTCACGCCGGCCGGTTCGCCGCCGAGCATGTCGAACAAGGTCGGTTTCAGGCTATGGTCCGGGCACGCCGGGTAGCCGGGGGCGGGGCGGATGCCGGTGTAGCTTTCGCGGATCAATTGCTGGTTGGTGAGATGCTCATCGGCATAGCCCCAAACCGAGTTGCGGACGTGGCCGTGCAGCGTTTCGGCGAGGCTTTCCGCCAGACGGTCGGCGAGGGCCTTCAGGAGGATGTCCGAATAATCGTCATTGTCCGCCTTAAAGCGGGCCAAGTGCGGCTCGAGGCCGTGGATGCCGACCGCGAAGCCGCCGATCCAGTCCTCGCCGTCCGGGTCGATGAAGTCGGCGAGGCACATGTTGGGGCGGCCCTCGCGCTTCTTCACCTGCTGGCGAAGGAAGGGGATTCGAGTCCAGTCGTTGCCGGCGAGGACGAGCACGTCGTCGCCCTCCCGCTTGCAGCGCCACAGGCCGACGGTGGCGCGGGGCACCAGCCAATGTTCGGCAATGATCCGGTCGAGCATCGCCTGGGCGTCGTTGAACAGGGACGTGGCGCTTTCGCCGACCACGTCGTCGGTGAGGATCGCCGGGTAGTTGCCGGCCAGTTCCCAGGCGCGGAAGAAAGGCGTCCAGTCAATCGCGGCGCGAAGCTCGCGGATCGGCCAGTCGTTGAAATGGTGGACGCCGGGCCGCTGCGGCGCGGGCGGCTTGCCTTCGGGATCGAACGGAAAGGCGTTGGCACGGGCGGCTTCGAGCGGTGCGAGTTCCGAATGGCCGCGGCCGGCGCGCTGGATGCGCACCGCTTCATATTCTTCGCGGGTCTTCTGGACGAGCGGGTCCCGCTGCGTCTCGGAGACGAGGCTGGAGGCGACGCCGACAGCGCGGCTTGCGTCGAGGACGTGGAGCACGGGGCCCTGGTAAGCGGGCTCGATGCGGAGCGCGGTGTGGACCTTGCTGGTGGTCGCGCCGCCGATCAGCAGCGGGAGCGTGAAGCCCTCGCGCTGCATCTCGGCCGCGACCGTCACCATCTCGTCCAACGAGGGGGTGATCAGGCCGGAGAGGCCGATCATGTCGGCATTGTTCTCATTGGCCGCCTTGAGGATGTCCTGCCAGGGCACCATCACGCCGAGGTCGATCACTTCGAAGCCGTTGCACTGGAGAACGACGCCGACGATGTTCTTGCCGATGTCGTGAACGTCGCCCTTGACGGTCGCCATCACCACCTTACCCTTGCCCTGGGTGGCCCCGGATTTCTCCTTTTCCGCCTCGATGAAGGGGATGAGGTGGGCGACGGCTTTCTTCATCACCCGGGCGGATTTCACCACCTGTGGAAGGAACATCTTGCCGGAGCCGAACAGGTCTCCGACGACGTTCATGCCGTCCATCAGCGGGCCTTCGATGACGTGGATCGGGCGCCCGCCGCTGTTGAACGCCGCCTGGCGCGCTTCCTCCGTATCCTCGACCACGAAGGCATCGATGCCCTTGACCAGCGCGTGCTCGAGCCGTTTGCCGACCTCCCAGCCGCGCCATTCCGCTTCGGCCTTTTCGCGCACCGGATCGGAGCCGCGATACTTTTCGGCGAGCGTCACCAGCCGCTCGGTCGCGTCGCCGCCATCCTTGGGCGTTCGGTTGAGGATCACATCCTCGCACGCCTCGCGCAGGTCCGGATCGATCGTGTCGTAAACGTCGAGCTGGCCGGCGTTGACGATCGCCATGTCGAGGCCGGCGGGGATGGCATAATAAAGGAAGACGGAGTGCATGGCCCGGCGCACGGGCTCGTTGCCGCGGAAGGAGAAGGAGAGGTTGGAGAGGCCGCCGGAGATATGGACGTGCGGGCAGCGCGCCTTGATCTCGCGGCAGGCCTCGATGAAGTCGACGGCGTAGTTCTTGTGTTCGTCGATGCCGGTGGCGACGGCGAAGACGTTGGGGTCGAAGATGATGTCCTCCGGCGGGAAGCCGTCGGCGACGAGCAGCTTGTAGGCCCGCTCGCAGATCTCGACTTTGCGCGCCTTGGTATCGGCCTGGCCGACCTCGTCGAAGGCCATGATGACGACGGCGGCGCCGTAATTGCGGCACTTGCGGGCAAGGCGAAGGAACTCGGCTTCGCCTTCCTTCATGCTGATCGAGTTGACGATCGGCTTGCCCGACACGCACTTCAGGCCCGCCTCGATCACGCTCCACTTCGAGCTGTCGATCATGAAGGGGACTCGGGCGATGTCGGGCTCGGCGGAGATCAGCTTGAGGAAGGTGGTCATCGCCAGCTCGGCATCGAGCAGGCCTTCGTCCATGTTGATGTCGATGACCTGGGCGCCGTTCTCCACCTGCTGGTGGGCGACGTCGACCGCGGCGGCATAGTCGCCGCCCATGATCAGCTTCTTGAATTTCGCCGAGCCGGTGACGTTGGTGCGTTCGCCGATATTGACGAAGGTCGAGGACGCGGCACCCAATCCCTCTCCCATTTCGGGAGAGGGTGGCTCGCGCAGCGAGCCGGGTGAGGGACTGTTCTTCGTCGGATCAGGGTTGTTCACGTAAGCTTCTTTCAATTCTATCTTCCCTCACCCTCCCACCGCTTCGCGGCGGGCCCCTCCCTCTCCCGTAAAGGGAGAGGGGTTTCTTAGGCGGCGATGGTCATGGGTTCGAGGCCGGCGAGGCGAGTGACCACGGGAGGCGTCGGTAGGCGGCGCGGGGGGAGGCCCGCGACGCTCTGCGCGATGGCGCGGATGTGGGCCGGGGTGGAGCCGCAGCAGCCGCCAAGGATGTTGACCAGGCCCTGGTCCGCCCAGGCGCGGACGAAGGCGGCGGTCTGATCGGGCATCTCGTCATAGGCGCCGAGTTCGTTGGGGAGGCCGGCGTTCGGGTAGACCATGACCAGGGTGTCGGCCGCGGCGGCGAGCGCCTGGACGTGGGGGCGGAGCTGCTGGGCGCCGAAGGAGCAGTTGAGGCCGATCGTCACCGGCCGCGCGTGGCGCACCGCGTGCCAGAAGGCTTCCACGGTATGGCCGGAAAGGTTGCGGCCGGACAGGTCGGTGATGGTCATGGAGATCATCAGCGGTACGTCTCGGCCGGCGCGCTCGCCCGCTTCGATGGCGGCCATGATCCCGGCCTTGGCGTTCAGAGTGTCGAAGATCGTCTCGATCAGGATGAAGTCGGCGCCGCCCTCGATCAGCGCCTCGCATTGCTGGAGGTAGACGTTCTTGAGGCCGTCGAAATCGATCTCGCGGTAGCCCGGGTCGTTGACCTTGGGGGAGAGAGACAGCGTCTTGTTGGTCGGGCCGATCGCGCCGGCGACGAAGCGGGGGCGGCCGTCGCGCGCTTCATATTCGTCGGCGGCGGCGCGCGCCAAACGGGCGGAGGCGCGGTTGATGTCGGCGACGAGATGCTCGGCGCCGTAATCGGCCTGGCTGATCGTGTTGGCGCTGAACGTGTTGGTGGAAACGATGTCCGAGCCGGCGTCGAGATAGGCGCGGGTGATCGCGTCGACCACGTCGGGGCGGGTCAGCGCCAGGATATCGTTATTGCCCTTCTGGTCCTTGGGCAGATCGTAGCCGCCGCGATAATCGGCCTCGACCAGCTTGCGATTCTGGATCTCGGTTCCGAAGGCGCCGTCGGTGACGAGGATGCGGGTCGCGGCTACTTGGGTGAGCTTCTGTCTTGCGTTCATTTTGAAACTCCCAAGTCCGTTCGTCCCGAGCGTAGTCGAGGGGCGTGTGTGATGAGGCGGAGGTGCGCCCCTCGACTTCGCTCGGGACGAACGAGGTTTAAGGAACTCATGCCGCTTGATCCGCTGCTTCCGCGCGGGGGCGGAGGCCGAGGAGATGGCAGATGGCATAAGCCAGCTCGGCGCGGTTGAGGGTGTAGAAGTGGAAGTGGCGCACGCCCCCGGCGTAGAGCTGACCGCACAGTTCCGCGGCCACCGTGGCGGCGACGAGCTGGCGGGCGGCGGGGAGGTTGTCCAGACCTTCGAACAGTTCGTCCATCCAGCGCGGGATGGCGGCGCCGCAGGAGGCGGCGAACTTGCGGGTCTGGGCGACGTTGGAGACGGGCAGGATACCCGGTACGATCTCAGCATCGATGCCGTGCGCGGCGGCGGCGTCGCGGAAGCGGAAGAAGCTTTCGGGCGAGAAGAAGAACTGGCTGATCGCGCGGTCGGCGCCGGCGTCGATCTTGCGCTTGAGGTTGTCGAGATCGGGCTGGGCGCCGAGCGCTTCCGGATGCACTTCCGGGTACGCCGCCACCGAGATCTCGAATGGCGCGACCTTTTTAAGGCCCGCGACCAGATCGGCGGCGCTTGCATAGCCGTCGGGGTGCGGGGTGAAGGGCGTGCCGAGCACCGGGGGATCGCCGCGCAGGGCAACGATGTGGCGCACGCCCGCCGCCCAATATTCGCGGGCAACCTCGTCGATCTCGTCGCGGCTGGCCTCGACGCAGGTCAGGTGGGCGGCGGCGGCGAGGCTGGTTTCCCGGGCGATCCGCTCCACGGTGGCGTGGGTGCGCTCGCGGGTCGAGCCGCCGGCGCCGTAGGTGACGGAGACGAAGCGCGGGGCGAGCGGCTCAAGCGTCTTCACGCTCTCCCACAGGGTGGCTTCCATCTTCTCGTTCTTCGGCGGGAAGAATTCGAAGGAGACTTCGATGTCGCCGGCGACATCCTCGAACAAGGGCTTGCGCCAGGAGGCGATGCCGGGGGCGAGCGTGCTCATGCGACCACTTTCAATTGGGATTCGGGCATTCTGCCCTGGGGCAGCTTTGCGTGCGGCCGTTCACCGGCCCAGATCGTGACGGTGAGTTCGCCGCCCCCGAGATGTTCGACGACCCGGCCGTCAAGCCCGGCGCCTTCGAGATATTTCAGCATCACATCGTCGGCGAAGCCCAGGCGGGCGTGGGCGTCGCGGCTGCGCAGCTCCTCGCGCTCGTGGGGTGCGAAGTCGGCGATCAGCAGGCGCCCGCCCGGGGTAAGCAGGCGCGCGGCTTCGGCGACGGCGGCGGCGGGCTGCTGGGCATAGTGGAGGACCTGGTGGATGATCACCGTGTCGGCGCTGCCGGCGGGAAGGGGGAGCGAATACATGTCGCCCTGCCGCAACTCGGCCCGGGCGAGTCCGGCCTCGGCGAGTTTGACCCGGGCGAGGCGGAGCATTTCGGGCGAGCGATCGACGCCGAGCGCGTGATCTGCCTTTTCGCCGAACAAGGCGATCATCCGGCCGGTGCCGGTGCCGATATCGACCAGGCGGCCGGTGGGGCGATCGGCGAGCGCGCGGGCGATCGCGGCCTCGACATCGGTTTCGGGGATGTGGAGCGAGCGGATTTCGTCCCACTCAGCGGCATGGGCGGCGAAGTAGCGCTCGGCGGCTGCGGCGCGGTCGGCACGAACGGCGGCCAGGCGGGCGGCGTCGGCGAGCTGCCAGGGATCGTCGCCGTCGATCTCCGCCCAGGCGTCAAGCGCGGAGAAGAGCGGCCCGACCCGCGCCTTTTCGCCAAGGCTGAGGAACACCCAGCTCCCTTCCTTGCGCCGCTCGGCAAGGCCCGCGTCGATCAGGATCTTGACGTGGCGCGACACGCGCGGCTGGCTTTGGCCAAGTACCTGGGCGAGTTCGCCTACCGAAAGCTCCATTGCCCGAAGCAGCGCAAGGATGCGCAGCCGCGTCGAATCGGCGAGGGAACGGAAAATGTCGCAGGCGGACGGCATAGATAAGGATATAAAGATATCTTTATATGCCGGTCAAGGAGAATGGGCGCATTCCAGCAGGATAGGCGGGCGTAGCGCCGCGCCCGCCCCCCCCCAACGCTCCCTCACCTCAAAGAACGAAATCCGCCGCCGAGAAGATGTGGCCCGCCGGAGCATCGACCCGGATGACGAGATCGGCGGCGCCATTGCCATCCACGTCGCCTTCCACGAACCAGATATTGTTTACCTGCACGGCGCGAAGCTCGCCGGCGATCCCAGTGAAGGCGACGTTGCTGCCGATAAAGGCGAACGCCTCGTTGACCGCGCCGCCAGCCTTCGCGTCGATCGCCGAAAGGTCGATCCTGTCGGCATCGCCATTGGCCTTGAAGTCGGTGATCCGATCGGCGGCGGCGGCGGTAGACTCGCCCGCGGATTCGAAGCGGAACGTGTCCAGGCCCGCGCCGCCGGTGAGGGTGTCGCCGCCCGCCCCGCCGATCAGCGTGTCGTTCCCCGCGGAGCCGAAGAGACTGTCGGCCCCGTCCCGGCCGGCGAGCTGGTCGGCCTTAGCACCGCCTATCATGGTGTCGTTGCCGTGGCCGCCGTGCACAGAAATGCGCGCGTCGGTCTCGGCGCTTGCATCGAGCTGCAGGGTTTCAAGCGCGGAAAGGGACCCGGCGGCAACCACCAGCTGGGTGCCTGCGGCCAGCGCCGCGTCGGTCAGCGTCACCTTGTAATGGTTCAGAGTGGACGAACCGGACGAGTAGAGTGCGAGCTTCTCGATTCCCGTGAGGTGGCCGGCGCCCAGCACCAGATCGTAGCTGCCCATCAGGCCGACCGTGTCGTACCCGGCGCCGCCGTCATTGCTGTCGGCGACCGTAAACGCGCCGCCATAATAAGCGAAGTCGTTCCCGCCGCCCAGGCTAACCGAATCCACGCCGCCATCGTGAAGCACGACGAGATCGGCGCCGTCGCCCATGACGATGACGTTGTCGCCCGCATTCCCGTAGACGCCCTGGCCCGACTGCGAGGTGCCCGCGAAGTTTTCGACCTCGGCCGGCAGGGTGTACAAGGCGGCGTAATCGGTTGTGCTGCCGAGCGCGGTGCGAACCTCATCGGTTCCGCCGTTTTCGGCTTCAACAACGGTGTCCGTCGTGCCGACGAGGTAGATATCGTTTCCGGCGCCGCCGATCAGGGTGTCCACTCCGGCGCCGCCGTCCAGCGTGTCGTTGCCGTCCTCGCCCTTAAGCGTGTCGTTGCCGTCCTCGCCGCGCAATGTGTCGCCGCCGCCGCCGCCCACCAGGACATCGTCGCCGCCTCTGCCTTCCAGCGTATCGGGGAGCGCGGCGCCGGTCAGCGTTTCGGCGGCCTCGGTGCCGACCACCAGGCCTGTGCTGTACGGATTGGCAACGAGCCGTAGCCCGGTTTGCATGGTAACCGTGAAGTAGCGCAGGTCCGGACCGATCATCAGCCTGTTGCCGTAATCGCCGCCCCCGGCGGTCAGATCGGCGCCGAGCGGGATGCTGTTGACGGTGCTCCAATCCGCGGTCGAAAGCTGCAGAATCCGATCCCCTTGCGCATCAAGGATGAAAAGGAACTTGGAGTCCGGATCGAAGGCCATGGCAACCGTTGATACCGCGGCCCGCAGATCGGGGCGCAGGTTGAACACGTCGTATTGGTACGCCAGCGTGCCATTGTAGATAAGAAGCAGGTCGTCGACTGCCTGCGCGACGATATCGCCGTTGGCGCCATAAGCCATTCGCGCATTATTGAACCTGAATACGCCATCCTGGTAGAGGCCGTGCACGTTGGTCACGCCGGTACCCGCCGTGTATATACCAAGCGCTGCGCTGGAGACCGCGTTCTCCATGATCAGCACGCGGTCCCGCCCTGCCGAGGTGTCGAGGATTGCACCGCTAGTATATTCGAAGCCGGCCAAGGTGTAGACGCC
>DASWMM010000056.1:0-2278 GCA_036399755.1 Allosphingosinicella sp. | reverse complement strand
ACCCACCCCCGGCCCCTCCCTCACCCTCGCCGGAGCCCCTCCGCCGAAGCCGAGCGGAGGGAGGGGAGGGTCTTTGCGGCGGTTCCTCCTCCCCAAACCCAATCTTAACCGCTGCGCCCGTAATCACCCCTTATGGCCCAGCGCATTCACCTCGTCGCCGCCGCGCGTCCCAATTTCATGAAGGTGGCGCCGCTTTGGCACGCCCTCGCCGCCGCGCCCGAATTCACCCCCGTGCTGATCCACACCGGCCAGCATTACGACGTCAACATGTCGGACGCCTTCTTCAGCGATCTCAAGCTGCCGGAGCCGGACCACCATCTCGGCGTCGGCTCCGGAAGCCATGCCGAGCAAACCGGCGGGGTGATGATCCAGTATGAGAAAGTCGCGCTAAAGGACCGGCCCGATTGGCTTGTCGTGGTCGGCGACGTCAACTCCACCGCCGCCTGCGCAATGGTTGCGGCCAAGCTTGGCTTTCCCGTCATCCACCTCGAAGCGGGCCTTCGCAGCCGCGACCGGGCGATGCCGGAGGAGGTGAACCGCCTCGTCACCGATGTCCTTGCCGACGTGCTGTGGACTCCGTCACCCGACGGCGACGACAATCTCATCGCCGAAGGCACCGCGCCGGCGCGCATCACCCGCGTCGGCAACATCATGCTCGACAGCTTCGAGCTGGTCCGCCCCGCCATCGAAGCCGCCGACCTTCCCGGCGAACTCGGGCTGAAGCGCGGCGGCTACGGCGTGGTGACGCTCCACCGCCCGTCCAACGTCGACGAGCCGGCCCAGCTCATCCGCCTCACCGATGCGCTCATCGAAGTGCAGCGCGATCTGCCGCTGGTCTTTCCGGTCCATCCGCGAACCGCCCAACGCCTCAAGCAGAACGGGCTCGACACCCGTCTCGCCCGCGCCGGTGTGAAGCTGATCGACCCGCAGCCTTATGTCCGCTTCATGAGCCTCGTCACCGCCGCGGCCGCGGCGATCACCGATTCGGGCGGCGTGCAGGAGGAAACGACCTATCTCGGCATCCCCTGCCTCACCCTGCGCGAAAGCACCGAGCGGCCGGTCACCGTCACCGAAGGCACCAACCGGCTGGTGACCCCCGAAACCCTGCTGGTCGAGCTGAACAAGGCGATCTCCACGCCCCGGGCGGTACGGCCACGCCCGGAGTTCTGGGACGGCGACACCGCACGGCGCTGCCTCGCCGACCTGCGCCGCCGAAGCGGCCCCGCCTTGCTGCCGAGCGCAAAGCAGAGCCCGGCTGAGCGCACCGCAGAGCTCGCCCGCGCCTATGCGGTGGAGGAACGGCGGGTCAGCGGGCTTTCCAGCTATCGTCGATCATCTTGATGATGCCCGAAAAATCCATGCCGGCGCCGCCCAGGCCTTCCGCGAAGCGGGTGTAAAGCTCCTCGGCATGCGCGCCCATCGGCGTGTAGGCATCGACGCTCTGCGCCGCTTCCATCGCGAGGCGCAAATCCTTCAGCATCAATGCCGCCGCGAAGCCGCCTTCGTAGTCGCGGTCGGCCGGCGTCTCCGGTCCGACGCCGGGGAGGGGGCAATAGCTCGTCATCGACCAGCATTGGCCCGACGCCTTGGACGAGATGTCGAAAAAGGTCTGCGGATCGAGGCCGAGCTTCTGCGCCATCACGAAGGTCTCGCAGGTGGCAACCATCGAGGCGCCGAGCAGCATGTTGTTGCAGATCTTGGCCGCCTGGCCCGCGCCGGGCCCGCCGGCGTGGATCACCGCCTTGCCCATCCGCTCCAGGAACGGCCGCGCCGCCTCGAACGCCTCGCCCGAGCCGCCGACCATGAAGGTCAGCGTGCCGCCCTCCGCCGCCGCGATGCCGCCGGAGACGGGCGCGTCGGCCATTCGGTAGCCCGCCGCTTCCGCCTGCGAGATCACCGCACGCGCGCTCTCCACGTCGATGGTCGAGCAGTCCATCAGGATGGCGGAGGTGCGCGCCTTGCCGATCACGCTCGCTTCATAGACCTGGCGAACGTGCTTGCCGGCGGGGAGCATGGTGACCACTGCTTCGGCGTCAGCCACCGCTTCCTCGGCTGACGCGGCGCGGCGACATCCGTTCGCCTCCGCCTTGGCAAGCGCGGCTTCGGACAGATCGAAGGCGCTGACCTCATGCCCCGCCTTGACCAGGTTGGCAGCCATCCCGCCGCCCATATTGCCGAGCCCGATAAATGCTACGCGTGCCATTGATTTGCTCCCTTGATCCTCCCCGGGACGGGGAGGGGGACCGCGCACCGCAGGTGCGTGGTGGAGGGGGCCAAT
>DASWMM010000055.1:0-12267 GCA_036399755.1 Allosphingosinicella sp. | reverse complement strand
GCGGAGTGATCTCCCGCCAAAGCTGCGGCGTCTGCTCCGCTTCGTCGCGGGAATAGCCGATGATCTCAAGCAGGCGGTCGTTGATCGCGATCGGTTTGTCGCTGTTCAGGTCCGCGATGACGTAGCCGGCGAGCCCGGACTCGAAGATGCCGCGAAACAAAGTGCCTGCCGCGGCCTCGTCCTGCACGCCTTCCCCCGTCAACGCAGCAAGCCTCCTGAACACTTTGGGCGAATCGCTCGTTCGCCTTCTCTAAAGGGTTCGCCTACTTTGGGAAGAAAGGCAAAGGACCGTAGAAGCACGGACCTGCCCGCTCTGGAGCCGGAGCGCGGCCCCTTTCCCACCATCCGCCTTGCCCGTTTCTGTCACCCTGCTATAGACGCCGCCGACCGGCCTCCCTGCGGGCGTGGCGGAACTGGTAGACGCGCTTGGTTTAGGTCCAAGTATCGAGAGATGTGGGGGTTCGAGTCCCTTCGCCCGCACCAGTTTCGCCCGGCTCGCGTTTCGGCCGTCTTTAAGCTCCCAAAGAAAGCAAGAGCCGCACAATGCAGACTGTTGAGACTTTGAACGAAGGCCTGAAACGCGCCTATCGGATCACCATTCCTTCGGGCGAAATCGCCGCCCGCGTCGATGGCGAGATCAAGAAGGTCGCGCCGACGATCCGCATGCCCGGCTTCCGGCCCGGCAAGGTTCCGGCCAATCTCGTCCGCAAGATGCACGGCCCGGCGCTTGAGCAGGAAGCGCTCAACACCGCCGTCCAGGAAGGCGTCCAGAAGCTCCTCGCCGACGAGAAGCTTCGCCCGGCGATGCAGCCGGCGGTTGAGCTTGAAGAAGGTGGCCCGGGCAAGGATGCGGTGATCCGCGTCGAACTCGAGACCCTCCCGGATCTGCCCGCGCCGCAGATCGACGGTCTCCAGCTTGAGCGCCTGACGGTTGAGCCGACCGACGCCGAAGTCGATGCCGCGGTGACCCGAATGGCGGAAGGCCAGAAGAGCTACGATCCCGCGCCCGAGGGCCACGCCGCGGCGATGGGCGACCTCGTCGTGATCGATTATCTCGGCACCGTCGACGGCACCGCGTTCGAAGGCGGCACCGGCGAAGACATGCGCGTCGAGCTCGGCTCGGGCCGGCTCATTCCCGGTTTCGAGGATCAGCTTGTCGGCGCCACCGTCGGCGAGCAGCGGACGCTGAGCGTTTCCTTCCCCGAGGAATATCCGGTCGAGATCCTGAAGGGCAAGCCCGCCGAGTTCGCCGTCACGGTGAAGGAAGTGCAGACCGCCCGCGAGGCGAACGCCGACGATGCCTTTGCAAAGTCGATGGGCCTGGAAGGCATCGATCAGCTCCGCGAGCTGCTCAAGGGGCAGATCGAGCAGGAGCTGAACGGCCTCACCCGCACCCACATGAAGCGCAAGCTCCTCGACCGCCTTGCGGAGACGCACAGCTTCGAAGTGCCGCCCTCCATGGTGGAAGCCGAGTTCAACCAGATTTGGCAACAACTCGAGCACGAAGCCGGCCACGATGCGGATCCCGAAGCGGCCCGCGCCGAGATGGAAACCGAGCGTGAGGAATATCGCACCATTGCCGAGCGCCGCGTGCGCCTGGGCCTGCTCCTGTCGGAGATCGGCACGCGCAACAACATTCAGATCGCGCAGAACGAAATGAACCAGCTGATCATGCAGGCGGCGCAGCAATACCGCCCCGAGGATCGCCAGAAGTTCATGGAATATATCCAGAACGAGCCGATGGCCGCCGCCCAGCTGCGCGCACCCTTGTTCGAGGACAAGGTCGTCGACTTCCTGTTCGACAAGGCGACCATCACGGACCGCACCGTGACCCGTGAGGCCCTCCAGGCGGAGATCGAGTCGATTGAGACCGGTGCTGACGGCGGCCACGTTCACGGCCCCGACTGCGACCACGATCACGGCCACGATCATGGCGCTGAAGCCAAGCCGAAAAAGGGCAAGAAGGCAAAGGCTGCCAAGGCCGCTCCGGCCGAAGACGCTGCTCCAGCCGCGGACGAGAAGCCCAAGAAGGCGAAAAAGGCCAAGGCCGCCGACGCTGCGCCTGCTGAGGATGCCGTCGAGGCCCCTCCCGCGGCCGAGGACAAGCCCAAGAAGGCGCGTGCCAAGAAAAAGGCCGACTGAGGTTTCGCTGCCCCTCTCCCGCTTGATCGGGGGAGGGGCGCTTAACCGAATAAAAGCACCTTCCCGTGCAGAAGGCGGCTCGAACCGCCGTTAAACCAAGGGAAGAGCGCACCGATGCTGGTTGTTGAAACGCGTGATCCGGGCCAAGACTATGGCTCGGCGCCCGCCGTGCGGGACGGCGGAGGGGGAAAGCCTTTGGACCAGTCTCGACTGCGCATCGCGGTGCTGCTGCCCTGCTACAACGAGGAAGCGGCGATCGCCCAAACCGTCGCCGGTTTCCGGGCCGCGTTGCCCGACGCAGTCATCTACGTTTATGATAACAACAGCTCCGACCGGACCGTCGAAGTTGCACGTGCCTCAGGGGCGATCGTTCGCACTGAACGCATGCAGGGCAAGGGCCACGTCGTTCGCCGCATGTTCGCCGACACCGAAGCCGACATCTACATCATGGCCGACGGCGACGCGACCTACGACGCCGGCGCCGCTCCGGCTCTGGTCGCCAAGCTCCTCGAGGAGCGGCTCGACATGGTGGTCGGCGCCCGCAAGTCGGAAGTGGAAGAAGCCTATCGCCGCGGCCACCAGCTCGGCAACCGGCTGTTCACCGGGATCCTGGCCAGCCTGTTCGGCCGGTCGTTCACCGACATCTTCTCCGGCTACCGGGTCTTTTCGCGCCGCTTTGTGAAAAGCTTCCCCGCTCTTGCCCGCGGCTTCGAGACGGAGACCGAAATCTCGGTCCACGCCCTTGAGCTCGCCATGCCGGTCGGGGAGGTTGTTACGGCCTATGGTGCGCGTCCCGAAGGCTCCGTTTCCAAGCTGTCCACTTACCGCGACGGCTGGCGGATTATGAAGACGATCCTGCACCTCTTCCGGATCGAACGCCCGGTTCTGTTTTACGGCGGGTTTGCCGGGTTCCTGGCCGCGCTGGCGCTGGTGCTCGCCATCCCGCTGATCATCACCTTCGCGCAAACCGGCCTGGTGCCTCGCTTCCCGACCGCCATCTTGATCACAGGAATGATGACGGTCGCCTTTATCAGCTTTTCCGTCGGGCTGATCCTGGACACGGTCGTGCGCGGACGCCGCGAAGTGCGCCGGCTCCATTACCTAAGCTACCCCGCACCGGGCGAGTAAGCGGGGTTAGGCGACCGCCGCCTCCAGCAGCCGGATCGTGCCCGCCCCGGCATCGATCTCCGCCCGCACCCCCACCGGCAGGCTGAACTGGTTCGCCACATGGCCAAACAGCGCGCCCTGGAAAGCGGGCACGCCGAGCGGCGCCAGATGCTGCTCCAGCACCTGGCTGAGCGTGAACCCGCCGTAAGATGGACCCTTGGCCCGGCAGTCGGTGCATTGACCGAACACTACGCCCGCCACCTTGCCGAGCACGCCGCCGAGCGCGAGCTGGGTCAGCATCCGGTCGATCCGGTATTCCGCCTCATCGACGTCCTCGATAAACAGGATTGCGCCGTCGAATGACGGCAGGAACGGCGTTCCCATCAACGACGTGAGCACCGTAAGATTGCCGCCGAGCAGCGGGCCCGAAGCCTTTCCGGCCCGGAAGGTTCTCGCTAGGCCGGAACGCTGCGCCAAACGGTCTTCTGCACCGGGTGGCGTAGAATAGGTTGGCGTCTGGCCCTCGAACGCCACCGCCCGGAGACTATCCCATGAAAGCTTGCCCCACGAACTTGCCGCATTGGGTCCGTGGATGGTGGCGAAGCCGGCACGGGCGGCGATCGCCATGTGAAGCGCGGTGATGTCGCTGAAGCCGATCAACAGCTTCGGGTTGGCGCGGATCGTCGTCCAGTCGAGGTAGGGCAGTATCCGCGCCGAACCCCAGCCGCCCCGCACCGCGAAGATCGCGCGGATATCGTTGTTGGCGAACATCGCGTTGACATCGGCCGCCCGCTCCCGGTCCTTGCCGGCGAGGTAGCCCCAACGCTCGGCGACATGCGGCGCAAGCCTCGGCACCAGCCCCATCCCGGCGATGCTGGCCTTGATCGGCTCTAGATCGAAGGCGTCGTCGGTAAAGCCGGCGGGCTCCACGAGCCCAACAACATCGCCCTTGCGCAGGCGCAGCGGCTTGCGAAGCGATCGAGCGGCGGCTGCCACCGCGGGTGGGGGGAGGGCAGCCGCGGCGGCGATGGCGGCGATGCTTTTCAATGTCGTGCGTCGGTTCTGCATGGCGGCGAGGCTTAGCAAAGCGGCGGCGCGGCGAAAGCCCCGTTCTTGCGCCGCGCCTCCGCCTCGATCGCCGGCAGCAGCCGGAGACAGTATAGGAGCAGCAGTCCGCCCAGCACGCCGAACGAACAATCGATCAGCCGCGAGGCAAGCGGAACGCCGCGCACGGCGCCGGCGATGAGCGCGAGCGGGAGAACGCCCGCACAGGCAGCCAGCCCCACGAATATGTTGCCGCGCCCGCTTGGCGGATCGATCAGCGGTCCGATAAAGAAAAGCGCGATCACCAGATGGCCGAAGCCGAGCCAGTCCGTTCCATAGGCGATCCATGGGTGCTGCATGTAAGCCTGCTCAAGCCCGAAGCGGATGGTAAGCAGCCAATGTGCCAGACCCTCATGTCCCGCCGCCGACGTCGCCCCGCCGAGCCCCAACATTCGCGTAAGGAGCTTCACCTCCCAGAGCAGCGGAAAGGCTGTGATCCCGCTGACCACCAGTCCGGCGATAAACGATCCCATGGCGATACGGAAGCGGTGGAGAGCGTGGGAAGGCTGCATGGCCTCGATCCTGGAGCAAGCTAGACAGCCTTTCCAGCCCCCGTCCGTCCGCGTCGGCGCGCCGCGCAATATACTTGGCGTCGCTGTTCAACGAACTCGGCGGCCGTTGCGAAACGCAGAGTTTTCCTCCTCTTCAAAATAGTCTTTCATTTTTTGTCCGAAATGGACATAAACCGGCATAATTCCAAACGGGAGCGGGACAACACGATGGCTGAAGAACAGGTTGACGGTCAGGATGGCGAACAGGTCATCATGCTGACGGCGGATATCGTCGCGGCGCATGTCAGCAACAATCGCGTAGCCGTCAACGATATCCCTGAACTGATCCGTCAGGTTCACGAGGCGCTGAGCGGCCTCGGTACCGGTCCGGTTGAAGTGGAGGCGCAGAAGCCGGAGCCGGCCGTGTCGGTGCGCTCTTCGGTGAAGCCCGATCATCTCGTTTGCCTCGCCTGCGGGCAGAAGAACAAGATGTTGCGCCGGCACCTCGTCGTTGCCCACGGAATGACGCCGGAGCAGTACCGGGCGGCTTACGAGCTTCCGAAAACCTACCCGATGGTTGCGCCGAACTATTCAGAGCAGCGCGCTGATCTGGCGCGCGCAATTGGGCTCGGCAAGATGCCCCGCACCGGCAAGGCGGCGGCGGGCCGCAAGCGGGCCGCGGCAAAGAGCCGGTAGGCGGGCCGACCGGGCGCTGCCTCATCGCAGGAGCGCCCCGATCGGGTTCGCCGGGTCCAGCAGAAGCTTAAGCGTGAAGGCGAGCGACACAAGGATCAGGAGGCCGCGCGCGAGGCCCGCGCCGAAGCGGATGGCGAGGTGGGCGCCAACCTGGCCTCCGGCGACGCTTGCTGCCGCCATGCAGAGGCCGAGAAGCCACCAGACCTGGCCGCTGGCCAGCAGCACCAGGAAGCCGGCGAGGTTGCTTGCCAGATTGAGCAGCTTGGCATTGGCCACGGCGCGGATCAGGCCAAGGCCGAACAGGGCCACCAGCGCCGTGGTAAAGAACGAGCCGGTGCCCGGTCCGAAGAAGCCGTCGTAAAAGCCGATGGCGGCGGCCGTGACCAGCAGGGCGGCCGCCCCGAGCCGCGCCCGGCTGTCCCCGTCTCCCATCCTCGGTCCGAACGCGAAATACAGCGCCATGGCGATCAGGAGGAGCGGAAGCAGCCCCGCCAGGAAGCCCGGATCGATGCGGGTGAGGGTGAACGCACCCAAGGCGGATCCCAGGAAGGCCGCGGCGGCGGGAAAGGCGAGGCGCCTCGGTTCGACCAGGCCCTTGCGGGCGAAAGCGAGCACCGCACCGGCCGTGCCAAGCGTGCTTTGGAGCTTGTTGGTGCCGATCGCCGCCACGGGCGGCACCCCGGCGGCGAGAAGTGCAGGGATGGTGATAAGCCCGCCTCCGCCCGCCACCGCGTCGATCGCACCGGCGACAAAGGCAACCGCCATCAGCGCGGCTATCATCTCGGCGGCCATGTCCATGCGGCGCCCATAGCAACGGGCGGGCGCGGCAAGGAAGGTGGATCCGCGCGTCGGCCGCTGTTAGCGCGGAAGAATGACGGCGCCGCTCGCCCCTTGAACCGGCCGCGCAAACCCCCGATGTGGTGGGGGTAGCAATTCGCAGACAGGGACTTCCATGGATCACGCAGACATCGTCAACGGCCTCGTTCCCATCGTTATCGAGCAGTCGAACCGGGGCGAACGCAGCTTCGACATCTATTCGCGCCTGCTTCGGGAGCGGATCGTCTTCGTGACCGGCGGTGTCGAGGACCATATGGCGACGCTGATCACCGCCCAGCTTCTGTACCTGGAGAGCGAGAATCCGAAAAAGGATATCTTCATGTACATCAACTCGCCGGGCGGCGTGGTGACGGCCGGCATGGCGATCCACGACACCATGCAGTACATCCGCCCCCGCGTCGGCACGGTCTGCATCGGCCAGGCCGCGTCGATGGGCAGCTTCCTGCTCGCCGCCGGTGAGCCGGGGATGCGCGTGGCGCTGACCAACGCCCGGATCATGATCCACCAGCCGTCCGGCGGCGCCCAGGGCATGGCCTCCGACATCGAGATCCAGGCTCGCGAGATCCTGCGCATCCGGCACCGGATGAACGAGCTTTACGCCCATTATACCGGCAAGCCGATCGAAGAGATCGAGCACGCCATGGACCGCGACAAGTTCCTCTCCTCGTCGGAAGCCAAGGAGTTCGGCTTGATCGACGAGGTGTTCGACAAGCGGCCCGCGCCGGGCGAGGGCGACAGCACCCATCAGGCTGTCGCTGCCTGATCTCCACTCTTCGGCCATCGGCAATGCGGAACCCCTTCCGCTTCGTAGCGGGAGGGGTTCCGCGTTCGGGCGCTCTACAACGGCAAGCCGTTGAAATCGCTTGGGGCGCTTGCCGGAGCGGTTCGGATGCCCCACATTAGACGGGGAGCGAAAGCCGGCCTCGGCTTTGCGGCCCGGAACAAAAGACCGGCTCGAACACTCCCGCTTTATCGCTGCGTTTCCCCTGCCCGGGGCCTCGCGCGGGGGCGTTAATCAATAGGCCATTGTGGATGTGCGATAGTGCGGTCTAGAATGGTTTCATACGGCAGCGGCGCGGGCAGGCGTCCGATAGGAAGATCATGACCAAGCTTAGCGGCAGCGATTCCAAGAGCACTCTGTACTGCTCCTTTTGCGGCAAATCGCAGCACGAGGTGCGCAAGCTCATCGCCGGCCCCACGGTGTTCATCTGCGACGAGTGCGTCGAGCTGTGCAACGACATCATCCGCGAGGAGACCAAATCCTCGCTGGTGAAGACCCGTGACGGCGTTCCGACGCCGCTCGAAATCTGCAACCACCTCGACGACTATGTGATCGGCCAGAGCCACGCCAAGCGCGTCCTCTCGGTCGCCGTCCACAACCATTACAAGCGCCTTGCGCACGGCTCGAAGGGCGGCGAGGTTGAGCTGTCCAAGTCGAACATCCTGCTCGTCGGCCCGACCGGCTGCGGCAAGACCTTGCTTGCCCAGACGCTTGCGCGCCTGCTCGACGTGCCGTTCACCATGGCCGACGCGACGACGCTCACCGAGGCCGGCTATGTCGGCGAGGACGTCGAGAACATCATCCTTAAGCTCCTCCAGGCGTCCGACTACAATGTCGAGCGGGCGCAGCGCGGCATCGTCTACATCGACGAAATCGACAAGATCAGCCGCAAGTCGGACAATCCGTCCATCACCCGCGACGTGTCGGGCGAGGGCGTGCAGCAGGCTTTGCTCAAGCTGATGGAAGGCACCACCGCCTCCGTTCCCCCGCAGGGCGGCCGCAAGCATCCGCAGCAGGAATTCCTGCAGGTCGACACCACCAACATCCTGTTCATCTGCGGCGGCGCCTTTGCCGGCCTGGAGCGGATCATCGCCGATCGCCTGCAGGGCAAGTCGATCGGCTTCGGCGCCTATGTCGCCTCGCCGGAGGAGCGCCGCACCGGCGAGATCCTTCGCCAGGGCGAGCCGGACGATCTCCTGAAGTTCGGTCTGATCCCCGAATTCGTCGGCCGTTTGCCGGTAATCGCCACCCTTGAGGATCTCGACGAGGTCGCCCTGGTCAAGATCCTGCGCGAGCCGAAGAACGCGCTCAGCAAGCAGTACGGCAAGCTGTTCGACATGGAGGACGTGAAGCTCAGCTTCACCGACGAAGCGATGAACGCCGTGGCCAAGAAGGCGATCGAGCGCAAGACCGGCGCCCGCGGCCTTCGTTCGATCCTCGAGAACATCCTGCTCGACACCATGTTCGACCTGCCGTCGATGGACGGTGTGGATGAGGTGATGATCGACAAGGATGTCGTCGAAGGCCGCAAGGAGCCGGTGCGGATCTACGCCAAAAAGGCCGAAGACGCCGCCTGACGGGCGGTTTCGCTTCAAACCCGGCACGCCGCGATCCGGCTTCCTCCCAACCCCCCGGCTGGCTAGAGGAGGACCATGGTTGTTCTCTCGCCCCTTGCCGCAGCCGTTCTGGCGCTGATCTGTGCGGCGTGGCTGTGCCTGGCGGTTTGGGCGACGCTGAAGGGACTTCGGCTTGCCCGGGAGGGGCGGAGCCTTCGCAGCGAGGCGGGCCGCTCGGAAGCTTTTCTCGGCGTCGCGCCGGCAATGCCGCTTCTGGTGGGCGAGGACATGGCGGTGCAGATGCCGCGCCGGCTTGCCCATCAGCTCGGCCTCCCGGAACCTGCCTCGATCCTTTCCGAACTGGCAGCGCCCCAGGCCCTGGAGCAAGCCGACGTCGACCGGCTCGCCGAAGCGGTGCGCACCGGCATTGCCACTGGCGCCGCGTTCTCGCTGGCCGTCCGCCCGCAAGGCTCCCCCCGGGTCTTCCTGGTGCGCGGCGCGCCCGCGCCTGCTCCCGCGGCGGAAGGCGCGATGCTGTTGTGGTTCATCGACGAGACGGAAGGCGAGGAGCAGCGCGCCGCGCTCTCCGCCCGCGCCGACCGGCTCGCCTCCGCCCTGGACGCCCTGTCCGGCCTGGTTGAAGCCGCACCCTTTCCGATCTGGCATCGCGGCCCCGATCGCCGTCTCGCCATGGTTAACAGCGCCTATGTCGCCGCGGTGGAGGCGGAGAGCGCGGCAAAGGTCGTCGCTGGTGGCGTCGAACTGATCGACGAGGGCGGAGCCCCGGCGCCCGGCGGCAAGGGGGAGGGCGGCGAGGCCGAGGTGCGCACCGTTCCGGCCACCGTCGCGGGCGAGCGGCGGATGCTGCGGGTCGTCGAAGTGCCGCTCGGCGGCGCCGGAGTCGCCGGATACGCGATCGACGTCGAGGATCGCGAGCAGGCGCGGGCCGATCTCGCCCGCTTCGTCCGCGCCCAGCGCGACATGCTCGACCGGCTTTCCGCGGGCGTGGCGCAATTCGGGCCGGACCGGTCGCTGATCTTCTTCAACCAGCCGTTCGCAAGGCTGTTCGCCCTGCGTGGCGATACGCTGTCCGAAGGGCCGGAATTCAACCGGCTGCTCGACCACATGCGGGAGGGCGGCAATCTTCCGGAAGTGCGCGACTATCCGGAATGGCGCGCCGATCGAATCCGCTGGTTCACCGAAAGCCTCGCCGCCGAGGAGGAAGACTGGCTGCTGCGCGGGGGGCGGCACTTGCGGGTCGTCGCCCAGCCGCTGCCGGACGGCGGGCTGCTGCTGATTTTCGAGGACCGGACGGAACAGCTCCAGCTCGCCTCCGCCCGCGACACGTTGCTTCGGGTGCGGACGGCGACGTTCGACAACCTCTTCGAAGCGGTGGGCGTGTTCGCCTCCGATGGCCGGCTCCACCTTTGGAACAACCGCTTCCGCGAGCTCTGGGAGTTCGACGAGGAGCGCCTCGCCGAACACCCGCGCATCGATGCGCTCACCCCGCATATCGGCAAGAAGCTGAAGAATCAGGCACATGCGGGCCTTGTCCGCGAATTGGTTCGAAATGCCACGGTGGAGCGCAAGCAGCGCGGCGGCCGCGTTTCCTTCCTGGACGGACGCGAGTTCGAATTCGCCGCGGTGCCGCTTCCCGACGGCAATGCGCTTTTCACCATGCTCGACGTGACCGCGAGCCGGACCGTCGAAACGGCGCTTCGCGAGCGGACATCGGCGCTTGAGGAAGCGGACCGGCTCAAGACCGCCTTCGTCTCGAACATGAGCTATGAGCTTCGCACCCCGCTCACCTCGATTGGCGGATTCGCCGAGATGCTGGACGGCGGCTATGGTGGAACGCTGCCGGAGACGGCGGGAGAATATGTCTCCGCCATCCTCGATGCGGTGGCGCGTCTCAGCGCCATGATCAACAATGTGCTCGACCTCACCCAGAGCGACAGCGGCAGCCTGCTGCTTGCCGAGGACGACGTCGATCTCGCCGCCATGTGCCGCGCGGCCGGCGACGACTTTGGGGAGACCGCGCAACGCAAGTCGATCGAGCTTGCGGTCAAGATCGAACGGCACGCCGGCAGCCTGACGGGGGACCGACGGCGGCTTCGCCAGGCGCTCGACAACATCCTCAAGAACGCCTTCGCCTATACGGATGAAGGCGGGCGCGTGCTTCTCCACGCAGGCGGCACCCGCAAGGAGGCGCAGATCACGATTTCGGACAATGGCCGAGGCATCGATGCGGCGGACCAGGCGCGGGTGTTCGACCGCTTCAACCGGGCGGCGGCGGGCGGCGGCGGCGAGGACGCGGCGCTTGGGCTCGGCCTGCCGCTCGCGCGCCAGTTCGTTGAAGCCCATGGCGGGCGGATCGAACTCGTGTCCGAGCCGGGCGAGGGAACAACCGTCACCATCCGGCTGCCGCGCGGCGGATGATCCACCTTCAGGGGCCTGCGGAGACGGAGCGCTTCGGCCGCCGCCTTGCGGCCGTGCTGCGCCCCGGCGATGTGGTGGCGCTTTACGGGGACCTTGGCGCGGGCAAGACTACGCTGGCGCGCGGCCTGCTCCGCGGGCTCGGTTTCGAAGGCGATGTGGCGAGCCCGACCTTTCCGATCGTCCAGCCTTATGACGAGCTCGGTCTGCCGGTCTGGCACGTCGATCTTTACCGCATCGAAGACCCAGCGGAGCTGGAGGAACTGGCGCTGGAAGACGCGCTCGATGGCGGGGCGCTGCTGATCGAATGGCCGGAGCGGATGGGCGCAGCTTTGTGGCCGCACGCCCTGCGGCTCACCCTGGAACGGGACGGGGAGGGCGCTCGCCGCTTGACAGCCGAAGTCCCCACCGCTTGGGAAGGGCGATGGCCGCCCCGATGATCCCGCCCGCCGAGGCGCCCGATTTCCTGCGCGAACATGGCTGGGGAGGCGCCGAAATCCGGCCGCTTGCCGGCGATGCGAGCTTTCGCCGCTACTTCCGCGTCCACCGCGCTGACGGCACCACCGCCGTGCTGATGGATGCGCCGCCGGACAAGGAGGATATCGGACCCTTTCTGACGGTGGCCGGCCACCTCCTCGACCGCGGCTTTGCGCCGCCCAGGCCGCTGGCGATCGACCGCACGCGCGGGCTGCTGCTGCTCGAGGACTTCGGCGACGACCGGGTCGGCCCGCTGCTCCAGCGCGAGCCGGAGCGGGAGCGGGCGATCTACGAAGGGGCTGTCGATATCTTGGCGCGGATCGCGGCGGAGCCTGCGCCGGCCGACATTCCGCCTTACGACGATGCGGCGATGGCGCGCGAGGTGGCGCTGTTCACCGAATGGTACGCGCCGGCGCTGGAGCTTGCCGTGGATGCGGCGTCCTTTGCCGAGGCGTGGCGCACGGCGTGGGGCGATGTGGTTGCCCTTGCGGCAGAGAATCCGGTGATGGTGCTTCGCGACTACCATGCCGACAATCTGATGGTGCTTCCGGAGCGGGATCAGTTGGGGCTGCTCGACTTCCAGGACGCGCTTGCAGGGCATGCGGCTTACGACCTTGTTTCGCTGCTTCAGGATGCTCGG
>DASWMM010000054.1:0-4798 GCA_036399755.1 Allosphingosinicella sp. | reverse complement strand
CGCCCTCGATCGTCGGCGCCCGCTTGATGTCGGCGATCGCGGCGCGCAGGCGGCCAAGGAGACGCGGGGCGGAAGGCCGGTGATCGAGCGACGGTTCAAGCTCGATCAGGACGGAGCCGTCCCGTTCGTGCGCCAGGATGTCCAGGGCGGGGATCAGCGGCCCGAGCCGGAAGGCGCCAAGGAACAGGGGCTCCTGGCTCGGCCGGAAACCGGAGGCGCGGGTCAGGCTTTCAAGCGATTGGCCGATGATTTCTTCAAGCGGGCGGGAGAGGACTTCCCTGGTTACGCCCAGCAGCTCCTCGACCCGGCCGGCCGCACCGACCACCAGTCCGCTATCGGCGGCCACGACCAAAAGCACGCCGTGCGGCTGGATAGACCCCGGCCGGCTGATCGGTTCGTTGGCGCATTCGTTCGGCGCCGTGGCAGAAGTGCCCACTTCATCCCCCACATAATCTCGGAGCCGCCCCCCGGCCGCCTGGAAGGGAGAGTGCTGACCAACCGTGCCCGGTGTCAACAGGCCTGTTCCCCTCCCTGACCAGGGAGGGGCTAGGGGTGGGTAGCGACTGAGCGGGCTCGATGCCCGCGAAGGAGCCTTTCGACGGATCAAGTAGCCCAGTGTTAGTTGCATAGCCTCTCAGCGGCATCGAGCCGCTTCGGGGCTTACCCACCCCGGCCCCTCCCTAAGCAGGGAGGGGAAGCAGGCGGAATTATGCCGCCGAGCGCTCGTACAGCTCGGCGCTCGCCACGCAGCAATTCCGCCCGCGCCGCTTGGCCGCGTAGAGGGCGGCGTCCGCTTCGGCGAGCCATTGCTCCTCGCTGAGGCCGGCGGGCGGCAGGTTGGCGACCCCGAAGCTCGCCGTCACCTTGCGGCCGCCCAGGGACGGGAAATCGAGCCGCTCGATGGCGGCGCGAAGCCGCTCCGCGCAGGCGGCGGCGCTCCCCTCGTCCGATTCGGGCAGCAGCACGGCAAATTCCTCGCCGCCGATCCGCCCGAGCGAATCGGAGGGGCGAAGGGTGTCTGCGCAGGCGCCCACGGCCCGGCGCAGTACGTCGTCGCCCGCTGGGTGGCCGTGGGTGTCGTTGACCGACTTGAAGTGGTCGATGTCGAGCAACACCAGCGCGCAGTCCCGCTTGTGGCGGTGACCGCGGGCCATTTCGCTGCGCATCGCCTCCAGAAAGGCCCTGCGGGTCAGCGCGCCGGTGAGCGCATCCCGAGCGACGATGGTGCGCAGCTCAAGCTCGTCCACCACAAGGGCCGCGAACTTCTTCAGGATGTCGATTTCGCCGGTGCTGAATGCGCGTGGCCTGGTGTCGATCGCGCACAATGCGCCGAGATTGTAGCCGTCGGGGCTGACCAGCGGCACGCCGGCATAGCTGACGACGCCGGGGCCGCCCGTGACCAGCGGGTTGGCGGCGAAACGTTCGTCCTCGCGCGCATCGGGCACGACGAGCGGCGTACGCGTCCGGATTGTATGGTCGCAAAAGGCGACGGAGCGCGGCGTTTCGCGCGCGTCCAGGCCGTGGCCGGACTTGAACCATTGGCGCTGGCTGTCGACCAGCGACACCGCGCACATCGGCACCTGCAGCACTGCGGCGACGAGGCTGGTGATCCGGTCGAACGGTTCCTCCGGGCTGCTGTCGAGCACTCCGTAACGGTGGAGCGCCGCCAGCCGGGCGGGTTCGTCCACGAGCTTTCCGTCAGCCATCGAGCGTCTCCCCACGATTCATTTCAAGCGCTGCCAGCAGTTCGAGCCGGTAGGCTTCAACGAGGCCGGCGACGCTGCGCCGGATCACCTCGTCGTCCACTCCCGCCTCCCGCAGCGACTCGGCAAGCGCGAGAAGGTGGCCATGGTGGCGCCGCACAACCGGCGCCAACGCACTCGGAACTTCGAGTTCCAGATAGGTGACGAAGCTGCCCGGCCCCTCGAGAGGAGCCTTCGGGCATTCCGGCACGGGCGCGAGCATTACCATGTTCATCCTTTTCGCTGCGGCAAGCATGGGCGCGCAGGGTTAACGACCCGTTGCGGCGGGGAAATACAGGTGCTGACCCCGTGTAAACACGATCTTGGTTCGGCCCGGCATCCGAAGGAGATTGGGGGTGGCTAAGCTCCCCCAAGTGCTTGGCTGTGCTCGAGGGGTCGTCGCTCTGGTCCGTGGCGGCCCCTCTTTGCTCCTCCGCGGTTAGCGCGGCGATTGGGCCTCAAAGGCCGTAAAGGCCGCTCCCCGCCAGCTTGCGCTCGATCAGGGCGCGCTGTTCGCCTTGGGCGCGCTGATAGTCGCCGACCATTTCCGCCTGCGCCTCAAGCCGCGCGCCGGCGAAGACGGGGCTGGCGGCATCATAATGGTACATCGCGGCGGCGTTGCCCCGGCAGGCGATGAAATCGCGGGCGTAGCGCCACAGGAAGCCGAACACGCCCAGGCGCCGCCACTGCCAGACATGCGTCATTTCATGCGTGAACAGCCGCCGCGCGTCCGCGCCCGCCGTTGAGAAATCCGGGCAATAATGCACCCGCAGGTAGATCGTCCGCCTGAGCGTGATCGCCGTGTTGGTGTTGCGAAAAGCGGCTTCGGCGAAGTCGTTGACCAGGGGGCCGTCAACCAGCCGCACATCCTCGTAGGGGAGTTCGCCCGGGTAGATGGAGCGGCACAGCGCGATCTCGCCCGGGGTCAGCGGCCGCATCGTGTTGGAAAAAGCTGATGCCGTGGGTCCCATCAGCCGGCCTCGAGCGCGAGGAGCGCGAAGGTGGCAAGCCAGTGCTCGCCCATATAGTCGCCCGCGACATGCGGCAGGCTGGCGTCGAGATGCTCGTCGGCGGTGCGGCGGAACAGCTCGGCCAAGGCCGGCTCGACCGCGTCGGCGACCCCGCGCCAGCACCAGGCGCGGCTGAGGTTGAGGCCATCGAGGTGGGCGATCTTGCCGTCCGAGCGGTCGGAAACGAAGGCTGGGGTGAACAGGCTGCGCGGCTCGCCCGCCGCGGCGTCGGGCATGAAGCGCTCGAACCAGGCAGCGAACTTGGCCGGGCCGAGAAGGCGGCGCATCAGCAGCGCCTCGCACAGACCGCCGGAGAGGAACTCGTCCCCGCCCGGCTCCCAGCCATGGTAGCCGCGATCCGCCCCGAACCAGTCCGCCGCCCGTTGGCGGATCAGCCCCGCAAGCGCCGCGTCATTCGCCTCCGCCCATTCGAGCGCGAGGATGAGGGCGAAGGCGGTGTTGAAGTGCGTGCCGGTGCCGATCGCGTAGGTGAGCTTGGGCAAAAAGGTGGTGAAACGCTCCGCAAAGCCGCGCGCCAGCGGCTCCAGCACCGCGCCCCAGGGTCGGTCGCCATGCCGCTGCGCCTCGCGATGCAGGGCAAGCAGCCACGCCCAGCCATAGGGCCGCTCGAACCCCGCCGAGCTGGGGCGGGCCAGGTAGGCGAGCTCCACCGCGACATTGGCAGCCGTAAGAAACTCTCCCGCAAGCGCCTCGATACGCGGCACCGGCGCCATGTCCGGAAACAGCCGCCTGAGCCGAAGCAGCAGCCACCAACCATGCACGCAGCTATGCCAGTCGAAGCTGCCGAAAAAGATCGGGTGAAGCTCCCGCGGCCCCCGCACATCCTCCGGCCCCGCCATGACGTGATCGAGCTTGTGCGGATATTCGCGCGTGACATGGCCGAGCGCGATCTCGGCGAAACGGGCGGCGGTTTCGGGGGTGAGTGCGTGGGTCAATTCCGGGACTCCGTCACCCCGGACTTGATCCGGGGTCCACCTTCTTGCTGGGAGGTGAATAGTGAAGGTGGATGCCGGATCAAGTCCGGCATGACGACTAAAACGCGAAGATCCAGATGAAGAGGATGTTGATCGCCAGCAGCGGCAAGGCGGTGCCGACCTGCGCCTTGATGACGCCGTTGCGGTCCTTCAGCTCCAGCAGCGCCGCCGGCACCAGATTGAAGTTGGCGGCCATCGGCGTCATCAAAGTCCCGCTGAAACCGGCAAGCATTCCAATGGCGCCGATCACCGCCGGATTGCCGCCATAGCCCTGGATGAGCAGCGGCACGCCGATCGCCGCCGCCATCACCGGGAAAGCCGCAAACGCGTTGCCCATGATCATCGTGAACAGCGCCATACCAAGGCCGTAGACCGCGACGGTGAGGAAGATGCTGCCCTCCGGAATCACCGATTTGGCGATCTCCCCGATCACCGTTCCCACCCCCGCCGCCGCGAACAACGCGCCAAGCGCGGCAAGCATCTGCGGCAGCACGATGGCCCATCCGATTGCATCGACCAACCGGCGCCCTTCCTGAAGCGGCGCGATGGCGGGTGGCCGAAGCCAGGCGAAGATAACTCCAAGGGCGGCGAGCACGCCCAGGCCAAGGAACACGAACGTTTCCCGCTTCGCCTCGAGCAGGCCGGAGTCCTTGAGCGGCGTGTAGGTGTAGAGAAGCGTTCCGACGAGCGCGACGGCGGGGATGATCAGGGCCGGCAGGAACAGGCGATTGCCGAGCCGCTCGGAATAGTCCTCCCGCTCCGCCTCGCCGGTCGTCGACGGGTGCGAGCGGCCAAGCAAGCCGAAGCCCGCCAGCGCGGCGAGGCCGAGCACGAGCAGGCCATTGCCGAAGTCCCCGATGAGATCGCCGCCGAGCAAGCTCACCGCCATCAGCCCCCAGAATGCGGCATTGCCGAAGCGCTTGGGGTTGGTTCGGTCGACCGCGCTCAGCAACGCGAACGCGGCAAACATCAAGCCGGCAAGGATGTAGAGCTGGTGAAGGCCGATCATTCTTGATCCTCCCCGGAACGGGGAGGGGGACCATGCGCAGCA
>DASWMM010000053.1:0-2017 GCA_036399755.1 Allosphingosinicella sp. | reverse complement strand
CGCAGAATTTGCGCATGACCTTGGAGCGCTTCTTCGAATAGCGCTTCACGACTGGCGGGACCGGCACGGCGCGCGCCTTTGCAGCCTGCGGGGCCGCGGTGCGGCTTCGCTCCGTCGTCGTTGCCTTTGCCGAGGTGGATGGGCGGGGCGGATCAGCCGGAGTCGCTGCGGTTGCAGCTACCGCCTCATTGCCCTGCGGCGCAGTGTCCCCATCCATCACGGCTGCGGCGGGTTGAAGCACCGGGCCGGGTAGCGGCTCGGGAGCGGGCGCGGCCGCCTCGGCTGGTGCGGCAGGCCTGCCAGGCTCCGCTGTATGCCGGGGGCCGTCCCCGATCCACGCCGCCGCTCCCGCAACCCCGAGCAGCACCGCCGCGGCGATTGCGGGAATGGCGAAGCGGCGCCTCGCCTGGCCTTCGCCCGGCACGGCGGGCTTTGGCCCGGCCCGAGTCTCGGAAGCGGCCGGCGGTGAAGCGGCTGTTCGAGTCACGGGAGCCGGAGCGCCGCGCGGCGCGGCCCCGCTCGCCTCCAGCTTGGCGACGATCCGCTGCCAGCCGAGGTGAAAAGGCTGGCCGCGCCACCCGGACAGCAGCACGACCCGGCTTTCGTCGCCCTCCAGGGGCGCGATGCCGTCCGTGGAAACTTCGACAACATCGGGCGACTGGCGCAGCGGCCGAAGCCAGCCTTCAAGGTCCGCCGACGCGGCCAAGGCGCGCGACCAGATCAGGATTGCGGCACCGCCGCCCCGCAGCGCGTTCAGCGCCGCTTCGCCGCCTGCATCGCCCAGGGGGGTGAGTTGCCCGGAGAAGCCCGCTGCAGCCAGAGCCTCTGCGATCTGCTGCGCGGCAACCTTTTTGTCGGGGGGAAAGAGGATAAGGATGTCGGACATGGCGCGCTTAACGGCGCAGGGGCGCGGAATATCCTCACCCTTGCATCGCCGCCGCCCATTGGGCATCGCGCCGGCATGATCGAACTCGACGAACAGCAGCGGGCGGCGCGAACCTGGTTTGAAAGCCTGCGTGACCGGATCTGCGCCGAGTTCGAGGCGATCGAGCGGGAGGCCGGCTCCGAAGCGCGCTTCGGCTACACGCCCTGGGAGCGCACCGATCCTGACGGAGAACCCGGCGGTGGCGGGGTTCGCGGGCTGATGAACGGCACGGTGTTCGAGAAGGTCGGCGTCAACGTCTCCACCGTCGGCGGCACCTTCAACCCGGACTTCGCCAAGACCATCCACGGCGCCGGCGACGATCCACGCTTCTTCGCCACGGGCATCAGCCTGGTCGCCCACATGGCCAACCCGCATGTGCCGGCGGTGCACATGAACATGCGCTTCCTGGTCACCACCAAGCGCTGGTTCGGCGGCGGCGCGGACTTGAACCCGCCATTGCCCTATGAGGAGGACACGGCCGACTTCCACGCCCGCCTGCGCGCCGCCTGCGCAGCGCACGACCAGACCTTCTACGAACGCTTCCGCAAGTGGGCGGACGAGTATTTCTACATTCCGCACCGGGGCGTTCACCGCGGGGTGGGCGGCATCTTCTACGATCACCTGGAAGGGCCGTTCGACGAAAGCTTCGCCTTCACCCGCGACGTCGGCGAGGCGTTCCTGGACGTGTTTCCACGGCTGGTGCGGCGGCGGATGAACACGCCCTTCACCGAAGCGGACCGCGCCCGGCAACTCGAATGGCGGGGGCGCTATGCCGAGTTCAACCTGATCTACGACAGGGGCACGCTGTTCGGCCTTAAGACCGGCGGCAACGTCGACGCCATCCTGATGAGCCTGCCGCCGCTCGCCACCTGGAGCTGAAGAGGGCGCCAGGACCTCAGGGTAGCGGAACAGTAGGCGAACCCTTTCCACCTCCCCTCCCCTTCGCTACACCCCTTCACATGTCCGATCTGTTCGCGTCCGCCACCGCCACCTCCGAAGATTATGATGCAAGCTCGATCGAGGTTCTCGAGGGGCTGGAGCCGGTCCGGCGGCGGCCCGGCATGTACGTCGGCGGCACCGACGAGCGGGCGC
>DASWMM010000052.1:0-1690 GCA_036399755.1 Allosphingosinicella sp. | reverse complement strand
GCCGATCTTCCCGCCGACACGGGCGGTGGCGGCGAGTTCGTGGCCGATGTCGCCGTCGAAATCGTTCTGGTATTCGGCCTGGATGCCGGCGACGGCGCCGCCCAGATCCCAGTCGTAGCCGGCTTCGAGGCCGAAGCTGGTGACGTCGGTGTCGACGATGTCGTCGCCGATCACGCCGATGGTGACGCCGACGCGCGGGCCGGCGAAATCGGCGGCAGCGGCAGGCGCGGCGAAGGCAAAGGCGGCAGCGGCCGCGAGCAGATACTTCTTCATGATGTTTCCCCCCACAGGAAGTGGATTAACAGAAAAAAGGGCCGGCAGTACGGCCGCCAGCCCCGTCCGCCCAAATAGCGCGGCGGCCGGCGACGGCAACTCCTTCATGGCCCGATGCGGGTTTTCGGCAGCCACCTGTGGCGCCCGCACAACATCAATGGCGCCTATTAGGAAGAAAACTGTTGCGAACCGCCCACTTCAGGTGGGCGCGCTTCGAACATAAACCTCGGATGAACGACGGGTTGTTTCGGGTTCATGCAACATGCGTCATCTTTACGGCGTTTGGAAACAGGTCCGCTTTGCGCGGAAGCCGAACTCGGGAGATGAAGTATGCGTATCCTGATCCTTGCCGCCGCAATTGCCGCCGTTGCCCTGCCGGCTGGCGCCGCGTCCGCCCAAAGCTGGCGGGGCGACTACCGCGCCGATCGCGAAGTCCGCGAGGAAATGCGCGAGTGCCGGCGCGAACTGCGCCGCGCCGACAGCCGCCGCGAATATCGGCAGGAGCTGCGCGAATGCCGCCGCGAACTGCGCGAGGCGCGGCGCGACAGCCGCTACGATCGTTACGACCGCTACGATCGCTACGATCGCTACGATCGCTATGATCGGCGCTATCGCGGCAGCGACAATCGCCGCTACTGGGACGGCTATCGCTGGCGCAACCGCTGGTGATTTCTGCGTTCCGATTGCGGGCATTCCGGGCGGCGGCGCCATCGCGCCGTTTCGGACCGGAAAGCCGCGCACGGGCGGGTGACAAAGGCGGCTGCGGCCTCTAACCCTTAGACCGGGGGAGAGGAACGTCTCTGCTATGAACATGTCCGTCATGGCCCTGCTCGCCGCGATCGGCGCGGGGATCGCCTTGCCGCTCGCCGCCGTGGAGTTCCACCAGCGCCGCGTGCGCCGGCGCGAGACCAAGCGGGGCTATCGCCGCAAGGAGCGGATCCAGCTCTGACCGCTCCGTTCATTCCGGCCGCGGCCTTCATGATTTGGAAACCATGCCCGGTGGAACCTGAGCGGGCGCCCGTTCGCTGTACCGGGCAAAGAACGATCATGGAGAGCCCGCCGTGGTGAGAGGATTCACCGGGCTCGCCGCTTTGTGCTTCACCCTTGCGCCGGCCGCCATGGCCCAGGCGCGGGATCCGGTGCCGAACGACGGCGAGTATGTATTGACGGGAGTGGCGGTGCGCAGCGGCGAAGCCACGCCGCGGAACCTGCCCTTGCTCTCAGCAGGACGCCAGCGCGTCCGCGTCTCGACCGAGCGCAGCCTGGCCCAGGACGGTAACGCCATGCGGCGCACCGGCGTCATCTCCAGCCTGCCGCTGACCGGCGGCGCCGAGATCGGCGTCGGGCTCTTTTCGATCACCGGCGCCGAGCGGATCGACCGCGCCGCCGCCCGCGAGATGCGCCGCGCCGATCCGAT
>DASWMM010000051.1:0-1841 GCA_036399755.1 Allosphingosinicella sp. | reverse complement strand
CCAAGGATCGCCCGCGCGTGCAAATCGAACTCGGACAGGTTCTGCGAAATCAGCGTCACCATCCCGGTATCGTGCGGACGCGGCGACAGTTCGGAGAAGATCACCTCGTCGCCCACCACGAAATACTCGACCCCGAACAGCCCATAGCCGCCGAGGTCGTCGACCACCTTGCGCGCCATCTCCTCGGCGTCGCGCAGTGCGTGGGGAGACATCAGCGTCGGCTGCCAGCTTTCGCGATAATCGCCGCGCTCCTGCCGGTGCCCGATCGGCGGGCAGAACAGCACGCCCTCGCCGGTGCGAATGGTGAGCAGGGTGATCTCGTAATCGAAGCGGATGAACTCCTCGACGATCACCCGCACCCGGTCGCCGCGCATGCCCGCCACTGCGTAGTCCCAGGCACGGTGCAGGTCGCCCGGCCCTTCCACATTGCTCTGCCCCTTGCCCGAGGAGGACATCACCGGCTTCATCACGCACGGAAAACCGGTGAAGGACGCCGCCGCCTCCGCCTCCTCAAAGCTTTCGGCGAAGCGATAGCGCGATGTCCGAAGTCCAAGCTTCGTCGCCGCAAGCTCGCGGATGGCATCGCGGTTCATGGTCATCTGCGTCGCCCGCGCCGACGGCACCACGCAGGTGCCTGCCGCCTCGACCTCCGCTAGGATCTCGGTTCGGATCGCCTCTACCTCAGGCACCACGAAGTCGGGCTGGTGCCTGGCGATCGCTTCCCGCAGCCGGTCGGCGTCGAGCATGGAGAACACCTCCGCCGAATCCGCCACCTGCATCGCTGGCGCACCCGCATAGGAATCGCACGCCACCACATAGGCGCCGAGCCGCTTGGCCGAGATGGTGAATTCCTTGCCGAGCTCGCCTGAGCCGAGCAGCAGGATTTTCGCCGTGAAGCTCATCCCTTGACCCCGCCGAGCCGCGCCGCGCAGGCCCGCGACTGCTCCTCGCTTGCAGCGGTCAGCACGATCCGCTGCACCTCATGCTCGGTGCGGCCGACCGGCAGATAGGAGATCACCTTCTCCTCGGCCCCATCCGCGACGCGATAGGAGAGCGGGACGCTCGAATCGCCGATCGTCCCCGCCTCGCGCCGGATCAGGCGCATGCCGTCGCGCAGCCCCGCAAGGTAGGCCGCGCCCGCGGGATCCACCCCGGCAATCACCCCGTCGGCAACCCGCGTCGCCTGCGCGTCGTAGCCGCGGTCAAAGGCGCTTCGGCGCTCGGTCACCACCGTTCCGCAGTCTCCAAGCAGAGCGGGAGGCAGCACCACGGCCTCGCCGGCGCGGGCATAGCGCTCGATCAAGGGCGCCGCGTCGATGCCGGTTCTCTCCATCAGCGCCACTCGGAACAGCTCGGCAGCCATGGTCGAGCTCCCCTCCGCCGCTTTTTTCTGCGCGCGCAGCACCGTGTCGAGCGACTCCGCGCCCGCGCTCTTCTCCGCGATCTCGGCATCCAGCATGGCGGCAAGCAAATGCCCCCGATCGTAGCTCACCTGCTGCACCGCCGGGTCGCTCCAGAAGCGGGCGCCGACGTCCCCCGCCGCGATCGTCTTGGCGGTCGAGGTGCCGTAGCGGAGCAACGTCTCGTTCTTGTCCGCCGCCCATTGCTCCAGCGTCCACAGACCGGCGCGAAGCAGCACCTTGGACGCCAGGTAATCGTTGAACCCTTCGGAAAACCAGTAATCGGACGCCTCGTCGTCGGGCATGTTGCCGAGCGCGATCGGCACCCAGCTGTGCATATATTCGTGGCCCAGAAAGCGAGTCGCCTGCTTGAGCTCGAACGCGCTCGTCGAGGCGATCGAGAAAGCGTCGGCGCGGCCCGTGCCGGTGTAGCTGAGGCCC
>DASWMM010000050.1:0-2209 GCA_036399755.1 Allosphingosinicella sp. | reverse complement strand
AAAAGCGCGCGGGGCGAGGAGGGGCGGGGAAGAGCCATGAGGAGCAAGATAAGCGCTTGGGCAGTGCTGCGCCAGTGCTGAGGGTGAGCGGCGTGCCGGTGGTGGTTCACTGACGGTCTCCCCTTCCTTCTAGGGAGGGGTAGGGGTGGGTAAGCGCTGAGTCCCCTCGATGGGGGCGAAGCGCTACGGACTCAGCAAGGCCGCTTCGCCCCCGTCGAGGGGACGAAGCGACTACCCACCCCTGGCCCCTCCCTAGAAGGGAGGGGGAGATGGTGCGTTGCCTAGTCCGGCAGCACCCAGCGGATCGTGCTGGTCACCGTGTCGCCGGTGGGGTTGCCGCTGCTGTCGCGGGCGGCGATGAAGCGGGCGCGGCTCTTCATCAGCTTGCAGGTGGTGGCATCGAGCGACGAGGAGCCGCTTGAGCCTGTCACCGCGCACTCCTTGACCTTGCCGTCCGGGCCGACGGTCAGGCGGAAGCGGGTCGCGCCCTGTTCCTCGCTTCGAAGAGCGGCGGCGGGGTAATCCGCGTCCGAGACGTAGGAGGCGAGGTTGGTCTTGGCGCGGGCCGGCTCGACCTTGACAGCCTTCGGCGCCGGGGGAGGAGGCGGCGGCGGCGAGGGAGGCGCAATCGTCTCCACGGGCCCGGGCTGCACGTAGGGTTCGGGCGGCGAAGGCACCGGTGTCGTATCGACTTCCATGGGCGGCTTGAAGATGTCGACGACCCGGGGCGGCGTCGTCATGACCTGCGGCTGCTGCGGCTGCTGCTTCGCGGGCTCGGGCGGCACTTCGGGCGGCGGCGGCGGCGTCTTCAGGTCGATCACATCAATCGGCGGCGGCGGGCGGTACTTGATCACCTCCATCTTGCTCAGCGCCAGCGCGCCGAGGGCGGCGCCGTGCATCAGGATAACCACCGTAAGCGCGGTGGGGCTCTTGTTGGTCTGTAAGTAGGCACTTTCAGCCATGGCGGCTCTCCTTGCTGCTGCCTCTGATGGGCATGTGTGAGATGCTATCTCATTACATGATGTTACAACATCACATAGCGAAGGAGAAGCCCCTTTGTTCCCGCTGCTGAAGATGCTGCGGAGTTAGAGCGCGGCGCGGAGGCGGGAGACGGTTTCCTCGGGCCCGATCAGAGGGAGGAGCGCCGCCATTTCGGGCCCACTGTCGCGGCCGGTGAGCGCACGGCGGAGCGGCAGGAACAGCGCCTTGCCGCCGCGGCCGGTGCTTGCCTTGAGCTCCGCGACGAGCTGCTGCCAGGGCGATTCGGACCAGTTGATTCGCGCCGCCGCGACCACAGCCGCTTCGATCAGTGGGCGGTCCTCGTCCGCGGCCGCCGCTTCGACATGGCCGTGGAGGATCGCCCACCAGTCCGCTGCTTCGGCGACGTTTTTGACGTTGGGGCGGATCGCCGCCCAGTCCGCTTCGCCCATGCCTTTGGGGAGCCGCTCGGCAACCTGATCGAAGGGCAGGAGGTGGACGATGCGGGCGTTGAGCGCGGTGAGTTCGTCCATGTCGAACCGCGCGGGGGCGCGGCCGAAGGTGGCGAAGTCGAAGCTTTCGATCAGCGGCGCCGCATCGGCGACGGGCTCGACCGGCAGGCTGGTGCCGATTCGGGCCAGCTTGGCAAGGATCGCGGCGGGCTCGATGCCGTCGGCGCGCATCGCATCGGCGCCGAGCGAGCCGAGGCGCTTCGACAGCTTGCCTTCCGATCCGACCAGCAACGCCTCGTGCGCGAACGCCGGCGGGCTAGCGCCCAGAGCCTCGAACATCTGGATCTGGAGCGCGGTGTTGGCGACATGGTCTTCGCCGCGCACGACGTGGGTGATGCCAATGTCGATATCGTCGATCGTGCTGGGCAGCATGTAGAGCCAGCTTCCGTCCTCGCGGCGGATCACCGGATCGGAGAGCAGGGCCGGATCGAAGTGCTGGCGGCCGCGGATCAGGTCGTGCCATTCGATGGCGGCGTCGTGATCCAGGCGGAAGCGCCAGTGCGGGCGGCGCCCCTCCGCTTCGAACTGCGCGCGTTCTCCGTCGCCGAGCGCAAGCGCCGCGCGGTCGTACACCGGCGGCTTGCCACGGCTGAGCTGAACCTTGCGCTTGAGATCGAGCTCCTGCGCGGTTTCGAACGCGGGATAGACGCGGCCCGCCGCCCGAAGCCGCTCCAGCGCCGCCTCGTAATGGCCGAACCGATCCGACTGCCTGTGCTCCT